>JACDDA010000007.1 GCA_013817245.1 Gammaproteobacteria bacterium | reverse complement strand
TTTATGTTGATGTGAATGAAGTTTTTTGTTTGGATGGCTGTCAGTTTTATGTTGATGGAGATTTTATGTATTTTGATCAAAATCACTGGACCGAACTTGGCGCAAGACTTTTCTGGGAAAAGCTAAATCGCTCAGGGGAATTTGACACACTGTTTTTGAAATGATTGCCTAAGCTGACGGCTTTTATTTGTCTATAATTTATGTTTTTCATCTAATTAATGTGTTGGCAAAGGCGTAATTTTTTACGATGGCCCCAAGAAAAGTTTTTTGTATGTTTAATTAAATTTTGCAGTAGCAAGTAAATATATGCTCTGCCAGCATAGGGGTTGATGTAACTGATAATATATTCATATATTCGATATTGAAAATTAATTTTATGATATCGGGCGTTAATTTTTCGCTATTCATTTTGTCGGCAGATTAAATCGGTTGTGATTTAAATCGTGCCACCCTCTGCATTAAACATTGTCGCAATGGTCTGTATTTTTCGTTCAAAAAATTCAAAGCGTCTGGAGTGATTTGTTCTGTCGGAATTATTAAAAACAAGGCGTCAGAATAATGCAGCAATAGATAATTTTTATTTTCCTTGAATTTGTGGAAATAGCCCCATGAATTTTTTGTGTTCCCATTTTTAGATGATATTGATATGCGTTTATTGTCTATTTCTAAATTAAATATTTCGCGAAAATATTTTTGTTGGGGGTATTCGAGTTTATGTGATTAGCATGTATCTAGATAAAGCCTAATTCTATTGCGCCTCCAGCAAAGCCACATAAAATAGCCGGATATGAGTAGCCGCTAATTATGGAAAAGTATATGAATGCCATTGTCGCGAATGATCGTAAAACAAAAAAACATATTTTTTTCATAAATCTGTGGTGAAGTATATAGCTGGCTATTAGATCTAGTTTTTATATGTTTAGTATACGTGTAATGCCACACGTTCAATACTATTGCGCAGAGTACCAACACCTTCCAGTTCTACTTCAACTACATCATCAATCGCCATTCGCGATGTTCTGCCCGGTGTGCCGGTAAAAATAACATCGCCGGGTACTAAGGTGACGTAACGACTGATGTAGCTAACTAAATAATCCACATCAAAAATTAATTCTGAAGTATTGGCGTGTTGTTTTATTTCGCCGTTTAGTCGTGTCGTTAAATTTAATTGATTGTAATTTAAGCCTTGGGTAATCACCGGGCCGATGGGGCCAAAGGTATCGCTGCCTTTTGCGCGAAACCATTGCATGTCATTGCGTTGCCAGTGCCGTTCGCTCACGTCGTTGCCCGCGGTGACGCCGAAAATAAAATCTTTCGCTTGTGCAGGTGTAATGTTTTTAGCTTCTTTACCGATGACGACTACCAGTTCGCCTTCGTAGTGCAGGCTTTCGGCATCATCGGGCATGATGATCGCTGCGTTGTTACCGATAATGCAGGTGGGATATTTGGCGAATAAGCCCGGATATTCTGGTGTCTGCATATTGCCGATATGGCTGCGATAATTTAAGCCGACGGCAATAACTTTTGATGGTTGGCAGGGTGCAAGTAATTGTACGTCGGCTAATTTTAATTGGCGTCCGCTGAAGGTATGTTGCGGATCAAATAATTCACTACTGAGTTCGGCAATGATGTCGTCGTTTAATAGACCGCAATGGATAGTGTGAGTATCGCGGTAGCGTACAAAATTTTTGGTTACGCGCATGAGTAATGTTTGCGATAGATTATTGTGGTGCTTCGCACAGTCGACAGTTTAAGGTTTTGCCTATGTGTTTTTCACGTGTTTGTGCGTGCAGGATCCACGGTCTATTTTGCCAAGGCGGATTGTGTCGCACATGTTGTGTATGGCCGCAGTCTAGGGTAGCGGTCCAATGTTTGTCTGCGTCTTGATGAAAGCTGATAATTTTGCGTTGCATAAACATCATACATTTGTCTGTTGGGCATTCATTCTAGCGCGCCAATCTGGCTTGAGCAAAGCAATATCGGGTGTGATGAGCATTATTGCCTTAATTCAGCTTGTATAAACTTATTTGATAACGCATACAGTATTGCCACGTATAAATCCGTGCGAGTGATTTTACCGGTATTAAAATGTTATTAATTCGATCGATTCGATATTGCGTATTTATTATTAGCAGCGCTTTTAATATTTTTTATAACGTGAATTAAGGGGCAAACCATGTCATTAACAAAACGCGCATTGGCAGAGTGAAGGGGTGCTTTTTGGCCAGTGTTAGGTAACTCTGGTAGTGCCATATTAGCCGATGCATTCCTAGGTGTTGGCATTGGTTTGACGGTGTTAGTAATTTAATTCATAGAGATTATGGATTGTGCAAATCGACAAGGCTGCGCGTAGGATAGCGCTCTGTTATTGCTGGTTGAGTGTGGTCTATCAGACTTACTTATATTAATAAGTTATTAATAATACTCGTTTGAGCGGAACGTTGATTAATCGTCGATAAAGCTTGCATTCTGTTCATTAAATAACTAGTAATAGAGAGGCGCTGGTGTTGTAGCTATCACCTAAGACGTCGATAGCTTAGAATCAGTGCCACACTATATATATGCGTGCAGGAAGAATATTAAAGTTGGTAAAATACAACGTTAGCTATTCATTCTAGGCTAGCAGTTTTAGCACGTAGACATTGATCATTTGGTATGTGGGTACCGAATGAACAATGAAATTATTGACTGACGTAAGGCTTGGAGACGATGAATCAATCAACACGGTTTACGCTGCTGTTTGCTGGGCGCATGCGCGATGGCTTTACGTACGAAGAAGTGCGTCGCCGTTTTAAAAGCCAATTGAATTTAACCGATACTGTGATCGCCAAATTAATGAGCGGTGCAGAAGTCATTGTGCGGCGCGATGTTGATCGTGATACTGCTTTACGTTTTCAAAAACAATTTCATGAAGCCGGCGCAATGTTAAGCGTACGCGTGGTTAAAAATAACCAAGCTAATCTGGCACCTGCACCGCGATCTAATCTTCCTAAAAAACCTCAAGCGTCACCTGTTGTTGATGTTGCAATGGCGCGTGTCAGCATGCACAAAACTCAGTTTGGTGTGCCAGTAATTGATGCAGTAGTGGATTCTTCAATTCATTCCACCGAAACGATGGGCATGTCACGCGTGACGATGCATGCACCCAAATCTTTATTAAATGCGACCACAAATAAACCTTCCGGTGCTGATAATAAACGTCAGATTAATCGAGAGATGAATTCACAGACGAATCCCGAGCGGAATCCAGAGGAAACAAATCCACCTGTAGCAAACCGCGCTGAAAATACGGCGCCTAATATGAGCAGCGCGCTCAACGAAACAGTGAATGAAACCATTCAACCCGCAGCATCTAGTGAGCGGGGACTAAACGCGTCTTTACCTAACCCTAGTATGAGTGCGCATTATAGTGCGGTCTTGTGGTTAAGCTCGGCGATTGCTTTGGTAGCGCCGCTATTTTATTTTTCTACTTTATTAGGCGCGGCCGCACTTACGATATGGGGCATGAGTCAGTTTTCTGAGTGGCTGCAAAATGCTAATAGTCTTTTAATAATTGCCTATAGCCTCGTTTTTATTATTGTGCCGTTCTGTGCAACTTTGTTTTTATTAAAACCTTTATTTGTGAAAGTGTCTTTATTGGAACCTCGTAGTTTAGATCGTTTGCGTTATCGGCCTTTTTTTGAACTAGTCGAATCCTTGTGTGATTCTTTAGGTGTTGAATATCCTGCGGAAATTCATGTCAATGCCGAGATTGATGCGCGCATGAGTTTAGCGGCTGGGTGGACAGGTTTGTGGCGCCGCAAAACGGTATTGACGATAGGTATGCCATTAATTGCCGCGTTTAATGCAAAACAGCTGGTCTGTGTATTAGCACATGAATTAGGTCATGCACGTTCATCTTATGCTTTATTCACCTATGTATTATCAAACCGCGTTATGGCGTGGTTGGATAAATGTATTTATCAACATGATGCATGGGATGAGTATTTGGCTAAAGGTTTACGCAATGCGCATAACTTTTTGGTAAGAGCGTGTTTGCGGATTATTGCTGCGGGTATTCTATTAGTACGATTATGGTTGCGCGCATTATTTTGGATGGTGTCACTGAGTAATCGTTTGACCTTGCGGCAAATGGAATTGGCAGCCGATCGAATGGCGATTCACATGGTGGGCAGCGCCACGTTTGAAGAAGTTGCATTTGAATTACGTAAATTATTACACGCACATGCGGCAGTAGAAATGATTAATCAAGCCGCGTGGAAAGAACGGCGTTTATTAGATGATATTCCGCAAGCCGTGGTTGATCAGTATCAAGAGCTAACGTCTGACCAAGTGTTGCAGATTCGCGAAGCAAAATTACGCTATACACCTTGGCTTGCACATCCCGCGCATCATCATCGCTTGCAGCAAGCGCGTAAGTTAAATTCACCAGGAATTTTTGTCGCCGATTACCCCGTTCGTAATTTGTTGCCTGGCTTTGATAATTTGTGTCGTGATGTAACGTTGCGCGGTTATGTCGCGCAAAATTTGGATGACATCGCACGTTGCGTTAAACCCTATCGTGATTTACTCGCGCATTACGACACGCGCCGTCGTGCGGAGTCGGCATTAAAAACTTATTTTGGCTCCTTATTTACCAGCATGCGTTTTATGCGTTTAAGTGAACCTGGCTTAGCCTCGCATATGCATTTATCCGCACAGGTCGATGAGATTCGTCGTCGTCAGCCAGAGTTTCGTAATGCTCTCACCCATTTTGAACAACAACTGCAACGCTTAGGGAAAATGCACACGGGTTTATTGTTGGTAGAACGCGATGTTGACATTGACTTAGAAGCGTATGGTTTTCAAGGCAGCGCGATTCCTATTATGAAACGTGCGATAGAAGTAACTGAGCATCAAGTGTTACGCTCTGAAGTATTATCAGCGATGGATTTATTATTCACTCGCCGAATTCATTTTGCTATAGCGCGTATGGATCAAGCAGAAGCAAAATCTGCGCGATGGTTGTTAAAAGTATTAAATAGCATGGCGACTGAGCGCGAACGTTTAATTGAATTACAAACGATTTCAAGTATTTTGGCTTTAAGTCAGGACTTGCTACAAGTCGAGCGCAACCGAATTGGTCGCAGTTTACAAACCTTAACACGACAATTGTGTGCAGAAGTGGATACTGTGTTAACGCAAGCGTCACACATCATGTTGGGGCAATATAATTTAGAATATCCTACGCTCGAACGTTTCTTGCGAGCGCGTATGGGTGATATTACGCTAGATGCGCGTAAACTTTCAGTCGCTCAAGCGGTAGTAATGGCGGATTCTTTGTTGCATGGTATGCGTTTCTTTTATTTGA
Organism: Gammaproteobacteria bacterium; assembly: GCA_013817245.1. Classification (NCBI taxonomy): domain Bacteria; kingdom Pseudomonadati; phylum Pseudomonadota; class Gammaproteobacteria; species Gammaproteobacteria bacterium. The sequence continues at coordinate 139,760 of JACDDA010000007.1, read as the reverse complement.
AATTGTTAGGTGATCTGTCTATGTTATGTGAACGTGTTGAACAATCTGCAGGCATTCCTGCGTTGATGTCGACTACTGCTCCTGCAAAAAATCAGTTAGCTACTTAATTTTCCCTAATGTTATCTATGTTAAGAATGCGCAGTACTGCGCTGCGCTGGTGGATGCTAGCCGGTTTGTGGTTGATCTACGTTTGTTTTGGTTTAGTGATGGCATCGCTAGCGCCTTTAGTGACAGCCGTTGCAACGGATTTAAATGTTGGTCTTGCGACCATGGGTTTCATTTTTTCTGCTTGGTTGATAGCGTATATTCCATTTGCAATTCCCGCAGGCTGGATAGTCGATCGTTGGGGTGTAGAACGCGCTTTATTACTTGCTTGTGTATTAATCGCACTGTCAGCAGCAGGTCGAGCTTTAGCCACGAATGATTGGCAATTATTTTTAGCAGTAGCGTTGTTTGGTGTCGGTGGACCTTTAGTGTCATCGGGTGCACCAAAATTAGTGGGTCAGTGGTTTGAAAGTTCTGAACGTGGCTTAGCCGTTGGTATTTATATTTCTGCGCCTATTTTTGGTGGAGCTTTAGCCTTAGCGTTAACGCATTCCGTATTGTTACCGTGGTTAGATAATCAATGGCGCGCGGTCTTGTGGTTCTATTGCGTTGTTACATTGCTCACCGCCGTGTTGTGGTTTTTGCTATATCGTCTGCCGATGGTGCGTACCGCACAAGCTAAAAAAATAGTTCACCCACCTGCAACACCGGCAATCTACATTCAATTATTGCGTGATGTGCAAGTCCGACGAATTTTGTGGTTAGGCGCGGGCATTTTATTTTTAAATCACGGTTTAAATAATTGGTTACCACAAATTTTGATACTGCGCGGCATGACAGACGTGGCGGCAGGTTATTGGTCTGCCGCGCCTACTGTTGTCGGCTTGATCGGTGCATTATTAGTGCCTTATTACACGCCTGCGAAAAAACGTTTAGCGGTATTAATAATTGCGTTATTAGCTTCTGCCGGCGGAACCTTGTTTTTGTTTGCAGACGTTTCGATATGGTTATATGCAGGCTTAGTGTTGCAAGGCGTTGCTAAAAGCGCGTTGATGCCTTTAACTATTTTATTATTGATCGAATATCCCGGCGTAGGCATTCGTTATGCTGGTGCTGCTAGCGGTTTGTATTTTACGTTTGGACAAATTGGTGGTGCCGCAGGCCCTAGTGCGATTGGTTCATTAGCCGAATGGACTCACGCTTTTAGTTGGCCATTATGGGTAATGGTTGTCGTGACTTTATTATTAATGCATGTTGCTTGGCAGTTTAATCGTTACGCAGCACAAAAAACGGCACTGGAGTCATTGTCGCAATAGCAGTGACTACAATGCCGTTGTAAATTAAAATGAATGCAGTGAAATATAATTATAAATGGCAGGTTACTGCCGGATTAGGTACTACAAAAGTAGCGATGGCTTGATCCGGAAAACGCACTTGTTGCAAGAGCTGTACACCTGTCGCGCCCAAGCATTTGCCTGACCCAGCAATAATGTCTAAATCTTCGGGTTGATAGTTTTCGTAGGCAATTTCATCGAACATTCCTTGTGTATACATCACACCCGTCGCCCAATTAATCACTTCATGACACCATGACCAAAAATGTCCGTTACTTGGGTCTTGGTAGACGGTATTACACACGGCTTGTTTATTACCTTTTACCGCGCCTGTGACTTGATCAATGAAGATGGCGCCGAAATATAGAGTATCGCCGGTGCTACGTCCGGGTACCCCACCATCGTCGAACGCGAAAGAAACGGTCTGTTCAAAGTAGGTTTTAGTGACGGCAAAACCATTTAGTGCTGTAAAGCTAATAACGCAAGCTAAACCTATGGCTAGTTTTTGAGTAATACGCATGATGACTTACCTCTCCGATTGTTAAGGTTTCACTGGCTCTGAACTAGAGCCAGTAAGGCTTTCACGAGCTTTTCTGACTAACAACAGCATCCTATATTAACAAAATTTAATAAACAACCAAAAAATTAAATTTAATTAAGACGCTGCTTATGGCCCTAAATTACCTGCAGGCGGATTGGCGTTACCGGCCAGTACACGGCTGGCATCGCTAGCGTCTTTAGTGACAGCCTTGGCAACAGATTTAAATGTTGGTCTTGTGGGCATGGGGTTTATTTTTCTGCTGAGTTGCTAGCGTATATCCATTTGAAATTCCAGCAGGCTGGGTAGTAGATCGTTAGAGTGTAGAACGGGCTTTATTACTTACTTGTGTATTAGTTGCACTATCCGCAGCGGGTCGAGCTTTAGCTAAGTGCTAAAATTTATAAACCACCACACTATAAGAGCCACCTCTTAAGAGAACTGTTTTGTTATTAATAACAGCTAGAACATCTAAAATAATTGTGATCCTGATGTTAATTTTAAAAGTTAAGCAGAAAGAGAGTGTATTTTTTCTTTTTGTAGGAAAGTCAAAAAAATCAACGGGCTTTGGTTTTGCTTTGGAATGCGAAATAAATAGGTCATAAATTTAATTTATTCTTTAAGGTTACGCATAAGCTAATACTGCAGGATGAGCGGTAATAGCCGATTTACGCATGTGGAAGCCGAGGGTAAGATGGGGTTAAGATGGGCGAGTAAGATTGGGCCCGTCTGTAAGAATGGTTTAAATGTGTGAGCTTTTAATGTGGTTTTTATAAAAGGACAAGCTATGAATTCATCTAAAATTTTATTATGTGCATTGGCAGTAGTGGGTGTTATTGCCGCGGGCTGTAGTGCAAATACACCTAAAGAGTCAGCAAGTTATGTCTCTGACTGCACTTATCCAGATGGATCAAACAAAGAAGCGCCCATGTGGATTTGCACCGAAACTACAAAAGATTTTCCGGTAGGCGCGGTTGGTTCTAGCGAAAAATCAGCGGCGGGTTTCTCGTTTATGGAACAACAAGCTGCTACTGTTGCGCGGGTAAAATTAGCACAGCAAATGCGCGTACAAGTGCAAAACATGGTCAAACAATATGTAGAAGTTTCTGGTGCAGCGGATGCGGAAACGGTGGATAAAGTAAATACCTCGATTAGTAAACAAATTACCAACGAATCTTTATCCGGCACACGGATTGTATTGAAAAATACTAGCCCGAATGGTGTGTTGTTTGTATATGTAGGCTTAGATCCAAAAGCGGTGCAACAGTTAGCGCAGGAAGCCATTAAAACGAGTATGAATAATGATGCGGCTTTATGGCAACAATTCAAAGCTCAAAAAGGCCAAGATGAATTGGCAGCGGATATTGCGAAATCAACCCCCGCCGCGCAGTAAAAAAATTCACGCAAAGTAAGATTAAAGGCCGATATATATCGGCCTTTTTTAATATTGAAGAATAAAGCTTTTAAAAAATCCGCAGATCCGCTTTCAAAGTAATAAATATTTTATAAGCCTAAATATTTTTTTGGTAATTCTGGATTACTGGAAAATTCTGCATTAGTTCCGTGCCAAGCGATACTGCCTTTTTCAATAATATAATAACGATCGGCGAGTTTTTGTAAGGCTTGGTAATCTTTATCGATAACTAAAATACTCATGCCTTGTTGTTTTAGATTATCTAAAACTTGCCAGATCTCTTGTTGAATCAGCGGCGCGAGTCCTTCGCATGCTTCATCTAAAATCAACAAAAATGGATTAGTTAATAGAGCGCGACCAATCGCCAGCATTTGTTGTTCACCGCCGGACAGCTGATTGCCCATATGATGACGGCGTTCTGCAAGGCGTGGGAAAAAATCATGAATACGTTTCAGGGTCCAAGCGTGTTTAAGCACATGACGCTGCGCAGCGGTCGCGAGTAAATTTTCTTCAACCGTAAGATTAGGAAATATTTGGCGACCTTCTGGCACCAAACCAATGCCGTGCTGTGCAATTTTATAACTGGGCCAGTTGTGAATAGTATGTCCGCGAAAATGTATATGCCCACGATGCACCGGTGTTAAACCCATAATGCTACGTACGGTGGTGGTTTTGCCCATGCCATTGCGCCCCATTAACGCAATGATTTCTCCTTCAGCGACAGACAAAGATAAATCAAACAGAACCTGACTGTTGCCATAAGCGCTGCTGATGTTATCAATAGTTAACATGCGACTCACTTCGCACCGAGTGATGCGCCGCCTAAATAGGCTGCGCGTACTTCACTATGATTACGAATTTCAGCAGGTGTACCCGTAGCAATAATGCAACCATGATTTAATACACTGATGCGATCGGCTAAAGCAAATACGGCATCCATATCGTGTTCTACTAATACCAAGGTAAAGTTATGTTGAGTTTTTAAAGTTCGTAGTCGTGCAATCATTTCATGGCTGCCCGCGGCATCTAGACCAGCTAAGGGCTCATCTAGCAATAATAGTTTAGGTTCACCTGCAACACCCAGTGCGATTTCGAGTTGGCGTTGTTGGCCATAAGATAATTGTTGTGTTGGAGCATCGGCTAATATTTGTAAGTTATTCTGCGCGAGGATTTTTTCAGCTTGTTGTTTAAGCTTATGGTTATCATTAGGCGCTTGCCAAAATTTAAAATTATGGTTTTGTCGTGCTTGCACGGCCAGCATTATATTTTCACGGACTGTTAAATTTAAAAATAAACTGTTAATTTGAAATGTGCGATTTAAACCGCATAAAGCGCGTTGGGCCATTGATAAATGACTAATGTTTTTGTCTGCGAAATGAATGCTGCCGTTAGTTGCCGTTAACTCGCCGGCGAGTAAAGATAAAAACGTTGTTTTGCCCGCGCCATTTGGCCCAATCACAGCATGTATTTCTCCGGCTGTAACAGCAAAGTCAACATTGTTGACTGCCTGTAGACCGCCGAAGTGTTTGCTTAAATTTTTAGTACTTAATAATGTGTTCACGATGTTTTGTTTCCACGCGAACGATATGATTTTATTTTTTGAAGAATATTTTGACTAAGGCCTAATACACCACCACGACCCAATAAAACGATTATCAATAAAGCAGGCCCGAGAATAATCATCCAATGTTCGGTCCAGCGAGATAAAAATTCTTCGGCTAATAAAAATAGCGTGGTGCCTATTAATGGCCCTGTTAATGTTGCTAAGCCGCCTAATACCACCATGACAATTAAATGCCCTGATTGCGTCCAGTGTAAATAACTAGGGCTGACATACTGTGCTTGATTGGCTAGCAATGCGCCTGCTAAACCCGCTAAGCTGCCTGCGATAACATAAGCGCTTAGTTGGTAAATGAAAGGATTAAAACCGAGTGCATGCATGCGTCGAAGATTGCTGTGACTGCCGCGTAAGACCATACCAAAGTGAGAGTTTACTAAGCGTTTGCCTACAATTAGAATGATAGCGAGTATCAACCAGACAAAATAAAAAAATACAGTATCGTTATGCAACGGTAAGAGACTTCCAAAATCCGAGCGCGAGATTAAACTCATGCCATCTTCGCCACCGTATTGACTAAGATTGGTGGTGATGTAATACAACATTTGCGCAAATGCGAGCGTGATCATAATGAAATAAATACCGCGCGTGCGTAAGCTTAAAATACCGGTGAGCAATGCTAATAATGCGCTGCCGAGTATGGCGATCGCGAATGCAAGATAACCGTTATGAATGCCATGTTGTGCCAATATTCCGATGCTGTAAGCGCCAAAACCCACAAACACGGCATGACCTAAACTCACCATGCCGCCATAACCCAAAATCAAATCTAAACTGATCGCCGCGATGGCGTAAATCATCACGCGACTTAATAATGTCAAATAGAAGGGTTCGTTTAATAAAAATGCTACGAGTGGCATTAAAGCAAATATTAATAACAAGCTAATATTTAATAATTGTTGTTTTACAAAGTTCATGAAGATTTTCCTAACAAGCCTTGCGGGCGCCACAACAAGGTCAATGCCATTAAGATATATATCGTAATAGATGCAAACAAAGGCGGTAACACGACGCGACTCACAACGTCAACAATGCCCACTATCAAGGCCGCGATAAATGCGCCGGTAATGGAGCCCATGCCACCAATCACAATGACTACAAACGTTAAAATTAAAATACTATCGCCCATACTGGGTTCAACAGATAAAAGCGGCGCGGCCATGATGCCGGCTAAACCCGCTAACATGGCGCCTACTGCAAATATCCAAGAATATAAATTACGAATATTAACCCCGAGTGCTGCAACCATTTCGCGATTGCTAGCGCCTGCGCGGATTAGCATGCCAATACGTGTGTGGTGAATTAATAATTGCAAACTAATAAACACAATTATACCGACAGCAATAATGAGCAAGCGATAAACAGGATAGGGCGCGCCGAATAAAGTGACGGGATGGGATAATGCCGCAGGCGTGGTGATGAAATACGCTTGGCTGCCCCAAATAATACGGACTAATTCTGTAAGAAATAACGTTAAGCCAAACGTTGCTAACACTTGATCAAGATGATCGCGTTGATACAAGGTGCGCAAACTGATTTTTTCAATACACCAACCTAACAGTAATGCTGACGGCAGGGCTAACAGTAAGGCTAAGCTAAAAGAACCCGTTAGTGATTGAAAGGTAACGATTAAATACGCGCCTAACATGTAAAGTGCGCCATGCGCTAAATTGATGAGATTCATAATGCCGAAGACCAGTGTTAAGCCGGCGGCCATCAGAAATAACATCATACCTAACTGCACACCATTAAGCAGATGGGTTAAGCAATGTGAAAGTGTGAGATCCATTCTGTTCTCAAAATTGCTGCGTTATTCAAGTTAAGAATAATGAAGGATATTTTTTTATACAGTTATTTTAACGCGCATGTTGTGTGGTAGGCATCTTCATGATCCACAAAAGCGGTCGCTAAGGTTTTGCTAGTTAATTGCCCACTGCTGTTTTTTACTAATTGATTAATGTAAAAATTCTGAATGGGAAAGTGATTATTATTAAATTTAAATTTCCCGCGTAAAGATTGAAATTCTGATTTTTCTAAAGCCGTGCGGAATTTATTTTTGTCGCTAATATCGCCGCCAACAGCGGTTAAGGCACTGTCTAACAATTGCGCGACATCGTAGGCTTGAATGGCATACGGTGAAGGATTGCGGCCGAATTTCGTTTTAAAGTCAGCTTGCATCTTTTGATTCACGGGTAATTGCGTGCTTGCTTCGTCCAAAAAACTCGCGATGGTAATACCATCAGCAGCATCGCCCATCGCAGGCAAGGTAGTTTCATCAAAAGTAAATGATTGACTATACAAAGGCAGGTCTTGTCGTAAGCCGCTTTGTACATATTGCTTAACAAAATTAATGCCCATGCCGCCTGGATAAAAAATATACACGGCTTCAGGTTTAGCGGCGCGCAGTTCAGTGAGTTCGGCAGAATAATCGGGTTGATTCACTTTGGTATAAATTTCACCAACTATTTCACCTTTGAAATAACGTTTGAAACCATTTAATGCGTCTTTACCTGCTTGATAATTAGGTGCCATTAAATACACACGTTTAATGTTTTGATCGTTTAAATATTTGCCCATCGCTTCATGCAGTTGATCATTTTGCCAAGAGACGGCAAAAAAGTTTTCGTGGCATTGTGCGCCGGCTAAGGGTGAAGGTCCTGCATTTGCACTAATTAAAAATGTACCGCTGTCGGTGATGGGTTTGGCGATTGCCATCATGACGTTCGAGAATACGATACCGGTAACAATATCGACATGATCTTTTTGTAAAAAGCTTTGCGCGATTTGTACGCCCACATCGGGTTTTAATTGATCATCACGGACTAATAGTTCGACAGTTTTTCCGCCGAGTTTGCCGTCATTATGATCGAGTGCGAGCTGAAAACCGTCACGTAAATCTTCACCCAATGCCGCAGCGGGCCCGGATAAGGTTGCCATAAAACCAATTTTGAGATGATTGTTATTATCGGGCGCCGAGGATGAGCAAGCGCCGAGTAACAATAAAGCAAAAAGATTGACGAAAGTTAAGCTGCGCATAATGGACATCCTAGGGTGACGCGAAGGAGTTACAACAAGGGCGAAAGTATACCTGTAAGCTGGCAATCAGTAAAAAGCCTATATATAAGTATGACGTGCAGCTACGTGCCAGTACGTGTCAGATAGCGCGCTATCGGTTATGCTTGCCGGCTGTTTCAATTGACCATCAATAGGCTTTATTTATGAATGATTTATTTGCCCGTTTAGAACTTGCTGAGCTAGGCCAATCTACTCCTTGGTCAGAGGTGCTGGCTGCATTGAAATTTAATGAGCAAGGTTTAATTCCGGTGATTGCGCAACGTCATGATACGGGTGAAGTATTAATGTTTGCGTGGATGAATCAACAATCTTTATTAGAAACGATTAGCACTAAACAAGTGTGTTATTGGTCGCGTTCGCGGCAAGCGTTGTGGCGTAAAGGTGAAAGTTCGGGTCATGTGCAGCGGTTGGTAGAATTACGCATAGATTGTGATGGTGATGTGTTGTTGTTACAAGTTGAACAAACGGGTCCTGCGTGTCACACCGAACGTCCCAATTGTTTTTATATGAAATTAGAAGGCGACAGTGTCATCGTTGATCGCATGCCGGAGATCAAGCATGACTGAACGTCGTATGATTCATACTTTGTTAGAGATGCCGATTTTTCCACCTACGCAAAAAATTTTAGGTGCCGAATTAATTTCTTATGATTGCGAAAAAGGTACCGTTGAATATCGTTTTCAACCCGTGGTTGGTTTAGAAAATCCAGTGGGTGGTGTGCAAGGCGGCATTGTCTGCGCAATGTTAGATGATTGTGTTGGCACCGCGATGGCAACGCAGTTACCGCCCGACACGTGGATTCCAACACTGGAATTAAATACCAGTTTTGTGCGCGCGGTAAAATACGGTGAGCTTATTTATGGTTATGGCAAAGTCACTAATATGGGTAGCACGGTTGTGCACAGCGAAGCAGAATTACGTGATAGTAAACAAAAATTACTGGCGCGCTGTACTGCAGTTTCTATGCGGGTTGCTGCAACTTATTAGTGTTAATAGGGATGCGGAAACGCGTTGTAATCACCATTCGCACGTACCCACCATTGAGCGATCCCTGTGCCATGGCAAACTCGATATTCTTTATCAGCGGGAAATATTGCGCCGGGTTGTACATTTTTATCAATGTAACAATGCCATTGTTGACCGTGTTGTTCTAAACAGACTTTGACATCAACGGGTTTATCGCTGGTATTGTGTAAACGAAATGAATAGCTGTCGCTGCTTTGGCAGTATTTACCCCATTGTGGATTTTTTTGAACCAAATCAGCGAATGCTGAATGGTTAATGAATAATATTGTTACGATTAAATATATTTTCTGCATCACGTTACCTCCCTGCAACGTTACAGCTAGCGGCCGTACTCTTTAAAACTTTAGCTTGATTGATGGTTTACGTTTATAAAGCGAGATCGAGTACTTCTACGCCTTCACCGACATAAAATTCTTCATCAATGACTTGTAGATATTCTTGAATCGCCTGTTGCAAATCGCGCAAGGCTTCTTCTTTTGTGTAGCCTTGACCACTACAACCTGCAAGCGCCGGTGCGATGGCGGTAAAACCTTGTTGTTTGGGTTCAAGCATGACACGTATCTTCACAACACCACTCCTTGTGCGGGGCGGGCGCAGTATAACAGGCAAAATCCATTTGCCTATCAGACATGTCTTACAAGCAAGTCAGCATTTGTCCTACATCATTGCTGTTAAAAAACAGTGCCGCGTCTGTACCTTTTCGGCACCTTTCCGGTGCAATTACGCTGCCTTTAAAATCCAGGTGAATATGAATTAAGGATTTAATGTGATGCTTTGCCTGCCTTGCCCCACAATTGTTCTAGGCGTTGATCGCGGCCACAGTTGTAACGATAAAATTTATAACGTACCGGATTTTTTTGATAATAGTTCTGGTGATAATCTTCCGCCGCGTAAAAAGTATCGGCTGGTAAAATCGGAGTGACTGCCTTCGCAGGCAAAATTTTATCGGCATTGAGCTTAGTCTTGCTGGCTTCCGCTAATTGTTGTTGTTCGGCATCATGATAAAAAATGGCACTGCGATATTGTGGGCCTTTATCGCAAAACTGACCCTGCGCATCGACGGGATCTACGTTATGCCAATAAATGTTGAGCAATTGCGCATAGCTGATTTTGCGAGGATCGTAGCGAACTTGTAAGGCTTCAAAATGACCAGAGCCTCCCATTGATACTTGTTCATAAGCAGGATTTTTAAGATGGCCGCCGATATAACCAGAGGTAGTTTCTACGACGCCCGGTAGCGCATCAAAAGGTGGTTCCATGCACCAAAAACAACCGCCGGCAAAAGTTGCAACCGCCATTTTGTCAGCCGCGAATGTAGGCAAGCTTAAAAAAATATTAATTAAAATCACAAAAAAATAACGCATGAGTTTAGCCTCGTAACGCGGGTAGGGTTTCAGTCTTCGGCACAAACAACAATGCCAAACCATTATTACAATACCGTAAACCAGTAGGTGCGGGACCGTCTTCAAATACATGACCTTGATGACCACTGCAGCGTGCGCAATGATATTCAGTGCGCGGCCAAATTAATTTGTAATCGGTTTTAGTGCTTACATTATTTTCGATGGGGCGAAAAAAACTGGGCCAGCCCGTGCCGCTATCAAATTTACTCGTGGATAAAAATAAAGGTAAATAACACGCAGCACAAATAAAAGTACCCTCGCGTTTTTCATGATTCAGTGCGCTACTATTGGAGGGCTCGGTATTTTCTTCAAATAAAATACTAAAACGCTGCGGCTCCAGTAATTTTCGCCAGGTCTCTTTGGAGTGTGTGAGTTTAATGATTTTGCTTGCAGCATTACTTAATGACGTGTGTATAAGAAAACCAGTGGCGATCAGCACACCTAAAAAATCTCGACGTTGCATACGAAACTCCTATGTTGCTGGTTAAGAGCAACGGTTAATACAGTAGTTCCATTGTAGGCTAGTTAATAAAAAAAGAGGCTATAAAAGCGGCCTCTAATTTCGCATCCAAAAAGATGGGGTGAACGTATGCTCAGTGCGTCCAATTCCCTTGATTATTACTTCGCGGGATTTTAAAACCAGTGGCTTTAATAATGTCATCAGTGCCGTAGTCATCTACCTCCGGTATCACGGGTCAAATATTCCGCGTGTAAACTACCTGCTAACAATACTTGATCGGTAACACGTTGAGCAGTGGTACGATAAGGTGTGGTGGATGCGGATGCGGATGCGGATGCGGATGCGGATGCGGATGCGGATGCGGATGCGGATGCGGAAGCTTGCAGCGGCGCGTCGATACCAAATAAGTGCGAAGAACCGGTACGTAAAGAATTTTCGACAAAGCTGCCAAAATCATACGCCATTCATGCTGGCGCACTGATGAGAGCAGCGCAACAAAATACAGTTTTAGTTTGGCTAAACATTGCGTTATTCTCCCTAAGTAGTGTTGAGTAAGATCTAAAATCATATGGCTTACTAGAATTGCGCCCATAGTAAAGCAAATTTATATGACGGTTGGTTGAGTGGATTACGACATTTTTTGCAATCCAATGATGATTGTATGATTAAGCATTGGATGCGTTGCAATAACGTTTCCGTTTTAATTTAATTTTATATAGTGTGAGGATTTTTTATGAGCACGCCAAAATTACATCTAATCAGTCATTTATTATGTCCGTTTGTGCAACGTGCGCGCATTGTGTTGGCCGAAAAAGCCATTACGTATGATATGACTTTTATTGATTTAAAAAATAAACCAGACTGGTTTTTAGCATTGTCACCGTTAGGCCGGGTACCGGTATTAGAAGTAAATCAGCGCGATGTGTTATTTGAGTCTGCTGTCATTACCGAATATCTTGATGAAATTACTCCGCCTAGTCTGCATCCCGCCGATCCTTTAGAGAAGGCCAAGCAACGTGCATGGATTGAATACGCCTCCACTTTGCTGGGCGATGTTTGGGTGTTTTTTACTACAGATGACTTGGAGAAGTTTTCGGCTAAACAACAGCTGCTACAAGAAAAGTTACAAGTATTAGAATTAGTAACACAAGCCACGCCTTTTTTTGCAGGAGGTCATTTTCAATTGGTTGATGCAGTGTATGCCACGGTATTCCGTTATTTTGATTTTTATAAAACGGTGGCACATATTGATTTATTACAGGATTTTGATGCGCTAAAAATCTGGAGTAATGCGGTTTTGGTTCGTCCATCCGTGCAGCATGCAGTGCCTGATAATTATATTGAGTTGCTGAAACAAGATTTACAAAATCGCCGAGCGTTATTAGCTAATAAATTTCAATAACTTATTGCGCAGCCAATAACTTGGCGTAAATCAAAACAGTAATTTTGGCGCCGCCTAAGTTGGAGCGAGCGACCTCGACATTCCCGTCATGGCTATCACTGATAGCGTTAACAATGCTGAGCCCTATACCATGACCTTCAGTAGTAGGATCACCTCGCACCCAGCGTTGCATTAAACGTTCTGCTTCTTCGGCTTCCATGCCGGGGCCATCATCTTCGACGGTAATGGATAAATATTCGCGTTCATAACGCAGGCCTTGTTCGGCAGAAATAGTGACATGTTGTTGGCACCACTTAAATGAGTTCTCTAAAAGATTGCCCATAATTTCAAATAGATCGCCCCAGATTATTTCAAAATAAATATCTTCTTTAATATTGATGGTGCAACTTTTTCCTTCACGTGCATAAATAATATTCAGTGTGTTGGTAATCGTTTCGGCCATGTGGTGCACATTAATGTTTTCAGTGCCCAGTGCTTGTTCGGCTGCTGCCGCACGTTGCAAATGGTATTCAATTATTTTTGACATGCGATCGACTTGTTCTAAGACGATATCTTCTAAATTATCAAATAATTTTTTTTCAGCGCTGGCGCGTAATACGCTCAACGGCGTTTTAATAGCATGTGATAAATCGCTTAAGGCGATACGGTAGCGTTGAAATAAAACCGTACGATGTTTGATGACGCGATTAACATGTTCGCTCATGTATTCGATTTCTTTTGGGTACACACCGCCTAATGAATCTTGTTGGCCAGATTCTATTGCGCGTAATTCTTTGGCTAAACGTTTTAAGGGTCTTACAGAAGTCGCGATGATGATTAAAATCGCGGTCAATAAAATAACTACGCATAACACTAAGCCGCTCCACAAGATCCAGCGGAAATCGCGAATCCCGCTGTCAAAATAAGTCATATCCAGGGCTAATGTTAGAGTGACGGGGACGCTTTGTTGGTCGTGATGTAGCAGGCGTTGCATATGAATAATGTAAAAAGATTGGTTGTTAATATTAAATACTGCAGTTTTGTGCGTGGAGTGTTCAGGAAAAGTGCTGGGAAGTTGTAAGGTTTTGGGGTCATAAGAATGCCAGCTTTGGGTAGGGCTAGTGATGCGCGCAAATAATTCAGACGTGCGTATTTCCGGTGCGGCGGCATTTAACGGAACGGGAATTTGAAATTTTCCGTTTTTATCTAGTGTGATTCTATTGAAGATATAATTGCTCATCACGTGCAAGCGCGCACTGACTGCTTTTTGCCCGCCTTCTACAAAGGCCTTATCCATAGCGCCGCCGATAAGTCCGAGCAATAGCGCTGCTAATACAATCAGCGCAACAAATACGGTATCGGTATTAGTCGTAAGATAAGGCGCGCGAAAACTGCTGGAGGATATTTTGTTAGCGTTACTCGGCATATCAGTGGGATTCACGGTAAGCGATTATTCACGTTGCAACGTGAAACGATAACCACGACCGCGCAATGTTTCAATTGGGTTTATTGCACTTTCGGGATCCAGTTTTTTGCGTAAGCGCGCAATGAACACTTCAATGACGTTGCTATCTTTGTCAAAGTCTTGGTTGTAAACGTATTCAGTTAAATCTGCTTTAGAAATGATTTTGCCCGCATGTGTCATTAAATGTTCAATGATGCGGTATTCTGATTGAGTCAGGGTGATGGCAGTGTTATTAATCTGGACAGTTTGTTGCGCCGTATTTAAATTGATAGGCCCGCATTTTATTTCGACATTGCTCCAAGCCGAAGAGCGTCTCACTAATGCTTTCATTCGTGCTAATAATTCTTCTGTGTGAAAAGGTTTGACTAAATAATCATCGGCACCGTTTTCTAAACCTTCGACTTTATCTTTCCAGCGGCCGCGACCGGTTAGAATTAAAATAGGTAATAATTGATTGTCACGACGCAATGCGCGAATCACTTCAATGCCGGATAAATTGGGTAAACCCAGATCAATCACTGCGATGTCGAATAATTGTTCGCGCGCTAAACGCAAACCGCTTTCACCATCAGCGACTGCTTCGAGCGTGTAACCTTCGCCTTGCATGCAGGTAGCGAGTGTATGTCGTAAATCCTGATCATCTTCAATCACTAATACTTTCATAAATCCCTTACTCCGCAGGTACGATATCGCCAGTGATGGCGGCAACGTTAAAGTCTTTTATAGTCATGCAAACCGCACGTTAATAGGTTCGGTTGATTACGGCAGTGGTGTGCTTTGCGCCAGTTTTGCACCAGTTGCGCATATTACAACACTGAACAATTGTCTGAGGCCTGATCGTGTGTAAATCCTCTGATAATTAATAGCAGTTCAGTTTTATGCTGGCACTGTTGTACGAATTATTTGCGGGAGCAAGTACCACGTTAAACTCACAATTAGTCAGCAGTAGGGCTGTAAAGACTAAGTGATCCTACTTTTCCCGAAAAAATTCGCTAAATCATCAGCAAATTCTTACGGATGCTCCGTTTAATGAGGACGCATTGTAAAGACTCATTAGCTAGTACGCCACATCTGCGAGTGGCTCGCAAGAGCTGAAGAGGGCAAAGCTGAACAGCGATTTAGAATAGCAGATGAGCTGACAGCCAAATGTTGAAATCACCCATTTGGCTGCAGCAGCAGGAAAAGAGATTAAATAAAAAAGCGAGATTTAATGATCGTGATGATGGCCGCCGGCACCATGTACATGACCGTGGCTTAATTCTTCGTCACTTGCGGCGCGCACGGTTTCAATTTCCACTGCAAAGTGTAAGGCTTGTCCGGCTAAGGGATGATTACCATCCACCGTTACGATGCTATCACTCACGTGGGTTACCACTACCGGTACCGGACCTTGTTCGGTGTCGGCTTGAAAGCGCATACCGGGTTGAATATCGCCTACACCTGCGAACGCTTCTAGTGGCACTTCTTGAATTAAGAACGGTAGGCTGGGGCCATAAGCGTCTTCTGCGGCGATATGCACATCAATGCTGTCGCCTTGGCGCCTACCTTCCAGGGCTTTTTCCAAACCCGAAATAATGTTGCCAGCGCCATGCAGGTAATGCATTGCATCGCCGGGTTCTGAGCGGTCAATGATTTCGCCAGCGGTGTCTTTTAAAACATAATGGATCGCAACGACGGTGTTATGGGTAATTTGCATGGGTAGAAATCCGTAAGTTATTGAATGAGGATTCGCGAGATTCCGTCACCCAGAGTGACCACGCGGGTTTTAATAAGGCTAGAATCCGAGCGTGGGTTAATAAACACGGCTAAGGACACAACTTTCTGACCGGCCGGCAGTCTAGATTAGGCCTATAACCTTAGCAAGCGCTTCTGATGCTTGCTCACTTGTGGTTGCCAAGCAACCCTTCGCTAAAAGAGAGTCATTTATGTGGAAATCTGCAGAGTACGCCGCCGTTTTGCCTGCACCAGAACAGGCGTTACGTGGCCGCGCTACACCGTTAACGATTACGAATAAACATTACGTGAATGGTCGCGCGTTGTTACCGCCGTATCCTAGCGAGTGGGTAGAAGTTGTGTTTGGTTTAGGATGTTTTTGGGGCGCTGAACGCCGTTTTTGGCAAGTGTCCGGCGTACAAGTTACCGCTGTGGGTTATGCGGGTGGTTACACGCCAAATCCTCTTTATGAAGAAGTGTGTTCGGGATTAACCGGCCACAATGAAGTGGTGCGCGTACTTTATGATCCACAGCAAGTCAGTTTTGCGCAATTGTTAACTGTGTTTTGGGAAAGTCATGATCCTACCCAAGGTATGCAACAAGGCAATGATCGTGGCACGCAATATCGTTCAGGGATTTATTGCAGCAATGCCGAACAATTAATGACAGCGCAAGAGAGTGCAGCAGATTATCAAAGCGCATTAAGTGCTGCCGGTAAAAATGCGATTACAACAGAATTAGTATTAGCGCCGGTATTTTATTTTGCCGAAGATTATCATCAACAATATTTAGCCAAAAATCCTGGCGGTTATTGTGGTTTGGGCGGTACCGGGATTTGTTATCCCTCGTCAGTCGGCAATATTTGAGTCGTTAAAGCGATAGTTTGTAAATAGCTTTCTTGCTGCGTATCTAACATTGTATTTATTTGACGCGTTGCTAACTGTTCATCGATGTTGAGATCGAGATTGTTAGTACTAATCAACGTAATATCGTCATCGGGATATTGAATCGCAGTTTCTAAATACACGACATCTGCTTGTAGAAAATAAGTTTCGCCAATCCGCATATCAAATAAACGCGGCGCTAAATGTCCTTCTTGTTGGACGCCGGCTTGGTGTAAGCCGCGCAAAGTAATAGGCACAATCGGTGCGTGTGGATAATTCGCGCTTAACCAATCAAATAAAACCGTTAGCCGCGAATGATTCGGCGGATGACGATGATCGGTAAAAATTAATAAGGCATGTCCTGCACTTAAAATATCTTGGCTGTGTTGAATTAATAAAGTTAAACCATCGGCGGGTAATTCAATATCGTTATCGAGTAATTCTAACGATTCACGCATCGCCTTAGCACGTTTAGAAGGCGAATCAAGTTCGGCGTGCAAAGATGCAATCTCAACCAGTGCACTGTAAGCGGGCGGCAAGCTTGCTAATAAAACATGTAATTCAAAGCGTGAACAAGGATTGACTAATAAAACTGCAGGACCCGGTACCGGCAAATGTTGTAAGCCGCTGATGCGCCAACTGCTGATTAAAAAGCCTATAGTGCGCACCATATAGCGCCATGCGACTTGATCTAGCCATTGTAAAATGTGTGTTTTCACGCTGACCAAAAACCCCAGTACAAGTAATACAACAAAGTTGCCATCGCCGCGAAATGTTGAGTATGTTTAAAACACCAGCCGTGCGGGAAAATGCCGCGATGGAGTTTTGCATTTTGATCTTGGTGTAAAGCCAACAATAAACTATCTACTATCTGATACGCACACACCAAGCTGCTACTAGTCAACATGGATTCAATGAGTGTTAAAGGTGTAAATATCGGCGCGATCAAAACGCCTGCGATGATGGTTAATAAGCCCGCAAGTAAAATAGGATCCCAATAACCCAAACTCAATAGCGACTTTTCGCTGTCTTCGGTTGCTTGCAACGGAACATTAATCGGCCAGCGATGGTGATAACGTTGTAAGCCGCGTTGCGTTGCGCGATAAAATAAACACAATAGCAACATATAAAAAATCAAAGCACTTGCAAGGCTTTGTATTTGAGTAATGAGCAATGCGAAATGACTAAGACTATAAACACATAACACCGCGCCGAAACTCATAAACAGCCAAGTTTTCAAAAAATCCTCTGCGCCTTGAATACTAATAGTGCGCAAGCCTAATAAAATAAACCACGTGAAACTAGCAAGCACTAAAATCGGTAAGCTGCATTGACTTGCGATCAAGCCATATTGTAAAGGGACACACAGCAAAGCCCAAAATACGAGACGGCTATCAAGCGGTTTGGGGGGTAATACGTTTAAATAATCTTTAAAACAAAAATAACTTAGCAACGCGTACAGCAGCAACGCGCCATTTTGATTTGCTAATAAAGGTAGGCAGATAAAAAATAGTGCCCAGCTCGCATGCACTAAATTTTCGCGTATTGATAAAGGTAAAGGTTGAGCGGATTTTTTATTTAATAGCAGATACGCAATGCCAGCCACCAACAATACTTCAAGAGTGGCGATCATGACCCAAGCGATATCTGGCGTTAATAATTCAAACATGAGTGACGGCGTAGTGGTGTGACGGGCGCGATAGTAACCCGATGATAGGGTTTTAGGCGAGTCTATTTATATATTAGCCGCTAACAACACGATTGCGGCCGGTGTTTTTGGCTTGATAAAGCGCTTGATCTGCACGTTTAAAACATTGCTCCGGCGTTTCTCCCATACGATAGTCCGTGATGCCCATGCTCACAGTGATGGGCACGCGCGCGCCGCGTGAATGAAAAGGGCAGTCTGCAATGGCTAATCTTAAACGTTCACACACATGCGTGGCTGCTTCCATCGGTGTATGTGGCATTAGCATGACAAATTCTTCGCCGCCGTAGCGCGCCACAAAATCATTCGGTCGTAAATTTTTGTTTAACACTTTGCCCACCGCGCGTAACACTTTGTCTCCGGCTAAATGACCGTATTGATCGTTAACTTTTTTGAAAAAATCTACATCCAGTACCGCTAACACTAAACTCTTATTGTGCAATTGCGCTTGCATGACTTCGTGTTTTAAACGTTCATCCAAGGTTTGTCGATTAGGCACTTTAGTTAAACTGTCTAGTTGATGTTGCGCCCGCGTTTCCGTGAGTTCACTTAAGAGTTGTGTGGATTGTTGTTCCATTTTATCTAAGCGCGAAAATAAAGTGCTGACCTTGTCGTGTAACTCATGATCACGCGAGTTTTGTTTTTCTTGGAAATGCGTCATGGCGTGTTCGATTTGCGCCAGATGAGCATTAATCGCTTGTTTCAAACCGTCGAGATTTTTAGCGGTGCTGACATTGTGATTAATCGTTTCTATATGCGTACGTAAAGCATCGTGTAAATGACTAGAGTCAGACAAGCTTTCTTTGCCGGCCACTTGGCTTTGATTAATTAATTGGCGAAACTCTGCCAAGCGCGCATTAATATCTTGTAAAAATCCACTGAATTCTTGTTGAGTCGTTTGCAGCGCTTCATTAAACGCATCAGTAATGGTATGTAATAAACCCGGCAAATTAGTAGGCGTTTCTAACCACGCTTGCAAACCATTAATCGTGCTGGGCGAAACACCGGTTTCTTGACACTTCTGCACTAACTTACGACAAATCTGTAAAGCATTCTCTAGCGTTTCGGAATCTAGATTTAAGGCCGCTGAATTAGTTTGTGTGTAAGTCGTATCCAATGCGTCTAGTTTTGCATCATCTATTAAATGATCATTGTCGGGTGCACGCTCTTGATGAAGGGGCAAGGTAGTTTTTGGCCAGTGCTCTAAAATTTGTTGTAATAAAGCACTGATATTTTCTATCGACAAGCCAGACTTGCTAAGTTGTTTGTATAAACGATTCAAACGATATTTTTGCCCAAAAGAAACTTTCTGTTGCAAAGCAAGATCCAGCAATGCTTTGCAACAATCAATAAAGACCTCGCTGATTTGTTCACGTTGTTCTTGTTGCTGTGCCGCGAATTGATTGATCTCGCGCACCGCGGTGTACCATTGACTATCCGCAGGGAATTTTCGTAATCTTTTTAAAATACGCTCAGCACGCGGTGCATTTAACCACCACGCCTGCATACTGGCATCCAAAGCATCCGTTAGCGCGCTACCGGTTTGTTGCCAGCGCACGTCGCCCGCTTCTTGCTCCTCTAAAGCAGCAAAATAGCGATTCTTCCACTTATTGATTTCCAATTCGTCGTCGACCGTTTCAACCATGACTAGACCAGTATTAAAGAAGCTCAGTCGGTATAATCGGCCTCTTGCCGCCAATGTTTAAGCCCAATTCAATATAAGGAGTCTTTATATGACCACATCACCAACACCGCCTGCTTTTACCGTACGCGTCCGACTGCAACAACTGGGCTTTCTGCGCCTAGCGCTATTAGCCATGTGTTGGAGTACGAGCCTCGCTGCTGTTTATACGGCCGTGTTTCGGCCTGCCGAAGGCTGGGGTTTTGCCTTGGGTATATTTGTACCCGCCATTGCGCCGGTTTTATTTATGGTCGTGATGTTGGATGTTTTAATGTGTCAGGTTTTCAAAGCAGAAGCAGCGGCTGAGATTCAAGCAAAAATGCAGTGGATGACATGGGTGAATTTTGTATCGGCGATGGTGTTGTTACTGACATGGTTACCGTTGTTTATTCGGGCGACGAGGGTTTAAGTTTTTAGTTTATTTGTAACATTTAAAAGCGTTTCGCTCGTCGCTGCGCGACTACAGCGAGTAACTTTTGATTGCCATGGATGGCATGAATGCGGATTTTGCAGGAGCAAAAATCTGCGGTCGTAACAAAAAGTCACCAAAAAATACTTTCCCGATGTCACGTACTGGAATGGAATGAAATTCCATTCCAGTATTTCTTCGTTATCTTTAAAGGCTGACGCGTCGCCGAGACGCGATGTCCTATCGCGGCTCGGCTCACCTGAACATCCCTGTTCATGTGCCGTTACCCCTTAAACACAACTCGGCACACCATAACGGGCGTTGTCGCTTCGTTTCATATACACGTTAAAAAGCATGCGCCGGCTAATTAAAATGTAACTCTGGATAGAGCCTGATATTTACAGGCAACCCCCGGGAAGACCCCAGCCATTCCTCTCAGATTGTGTTGGCGCATGAGACTTTATTCGAACTGCTTATGAAAAGAATTGAAGATCGGTTTATTTAAATTGGTGCATCAGATAAAAATATGGGTAAAATTCATGCCATCATAACAAGGATGAAATATACGGAAGTGATTGTGATTTTAAAACCTAGGGCTTATATGCGATTTAAAAAATTAATCTGTTATATCTTTATGCTGGCAAATAGTGCTTTAGCTCTCGCTGTTGAAAACGATGCGATAAATTCTAAAATATTATTAGATACTTCTGCTGAATTAAAAAAAGCTATTAATACTTATGATGAAAAACAGTATAAGCAAGCTCTAAAATTATTTTTACAGCTTGCTGAAAACAAAAATATAATTGCACAGGTGTATTTGGGCCTTATATATGCAGAAGGTCAAGGCGTTACACAAGATTTTGTGACGGCATTGAAATGGTATCGTAAAGCGGCCGATCATGGTAATGCATCAGCGCAATTTAATTTAGGGCTTATGTATTACAAAGGGCAAGGCGTTGCGCAGGATTTTTCAGAAGCTTTGGTATGGTTTCAGAAGGCAGCAGATCAAAATCATGGAGAAGCACAATATAATTTAGGGGTACTGTATGATCGGGGTGAAGGTGTTCTGCAAGATTCTGTAGAGGCCTCGCAGTGGTATCGTAAAGCAGCAGAAAAAAATATGGCACAAGCCCAATATAATTTAGGAGTGTTGTATGACCGAGGAGAAGGTATTCCGCAAAATTTTGGAGAAGCATTGAAATGGTATCGAAAAGCTGCAGATCAGAATCATGAAGCAGCACAAATTAGCTTAGGGTTAATGTATCTGAAAGATGCTAGCGCCTTACAAGATTCTGCACAGGCATATAAGTGGTTTCGCAAAGCAGCAGATCAAAATAATGTATTAGCTCAGTATAATTTGGGGGTTATGTATTTTCGAGGCGAAGGTGTTCCACAAGATTTTGTAGAGGCCTTGAAATGGTATGGAAAAGCAGCAGAGCAGAATTACGCGGCCGCACAAAATGATTTAGGAGGCATGCATGAGAAGGGTCAAGGTGTTGTAGAAGATTTTGTAGCTGCATCTAAATGGTATCGAATTGCAGCAGAGCAGAATAATGTGAAAGCGCAATTGAATTTAGGAGTGATGTGCGCGAAAGGTAAAGGCGTTCCGCAAAATTTTACAGAAGCTTTGAAATGGTTCCGGAAAGCAGCAGAGCAGAATGATAGAGATGGGCAATTCAATGTAGGGCTGACGTATTACAAAGGGCAGGGTGTTGCGCAGGATTTTGCAGAAGCCTTAGTATGGTTTCAGAAAGCTGCAGATCAAAATAATGCTTCAGCGCAATATAATTTAGGGGTAATGTATAGCCAAGGCGAAGGTGTTCCGCAAAATTTGGTAGCAGCATATAAATGGTATCGTAAAGCAGCAGAGCAGAATGATGCTTCAGCACAATATAATTTAGGGATAATGTATTACGAGGGTTACGGAGTCCCAGAAGATTTTGCAGAAGCATCTAAATGGTATCGGAAAGCTGCAGATCAAAATAATGCTTCAGCACAATATAATTTAGGACAGATGTATAGTCGAGGTGAAGGTGTTTCGCAAAATTTTGTAGAGGCATCTAAATGGTATCGGAAAGCTGCAGATCAAAATAATGCTTCAGCACAATATAATTTAGGACAGATGTATAGTCGAGGTGAAGGTGTTTCGCAAAATTTTGTAGAGGCATATAAATGGTATCGTAAAGCTGCAGAGCAGAATGGAGCGCAAGAACAATATCATTTAGGGATGCTGTATGACCGAGGCGAAGGTGTTCCGCAAGATTTTGTTGAGGCGTTGAATTGGTATCTTAAAGCAGAAAAGCATAATTATGCGGCAGCACAAAATAATTTAGGGGTAATGTATGATCGAGGCAAAGGAGTTACGAAAGATTTTTTACAAGCATCTAAATGGTATCGTAAAGCAGCAGAGCAGGGTTATGCGTCAGCTCAATTTAATTTAGGGGTAATGTATTACGATGGAAAAGGTGTTGCTCAAGATTATGTGGAGGCATATAAGTGGTTTCGAAAAGCAGCGGATCAAAATCATGCATCAGCACAATATAATTTAGGGATGTTGTATGGCCGCGGCGAAGGTGTTCCGCGTGATGATTCAGAGGAGATGAAATGGATTCAAAAAGCGGCTGCAGCGGGCCTTGAGCAAGCAAAGCAATTTATGGCTAAAGAAGAAAGCGCTGAGAAAAAATAATTGCAGAAAACAGCTCACATTTTGTAATAAGTTAAATGCAGTAAAAAACTAAGATTACGAATCGTTTGAACGTCGCTGTAATGTTTCATGCGGCGCTTCGCCCATGTCTTTATTGCGATTGGGCAAGGTGCTTAAGGATTGCATGCATTTACGTAATGCGACGGCGATTTCTTGACCGGTTTGAAAACGATCTTCGGGTGCTTTAGCCAGTGATTTTTCGATGACTTGTTTTAAGCAAATAGGTAAACCGGGGCGGAGTTTTAAAATGTCGCGCGGTGGATCATTGGTGATGCAATACATTAATGCTGAAATAGAGTCACCGGTGAATGGCAGGCTGGCGGTGAGGAGTTGATAAAGCGTTACACCTAAAGCAAATAAATCAGAACGTCCGTCGACTTTTTTACCAGAGAGTTGTTCTGGGGACATGAATGATGGCGTACCGAGGATGGTGCCGGTTTTAGTTCTGCTGGTGTCTGTTAAATGCGCGATACCAAAGTCGGTAACGCTGGGTTTTTTTGCGCGTCTATCGTAAATAATATTGGCGGGTTTAATGTCGCGATGCACAATTTTTTGTTTGTGTGCGTAATCCAGCGCGTTAGCGACTTGAATGATGACGTTAATCACTTCGGGTATGGGTAATAGTTCGGTGCGCTTGGTGAAGTTTGCCATGTCTTTGCCTTGCAAGAAGTCCATGGCGATATAAGCGAGATCGTGTTCTTCACCAATGTCATAAATGGTGACGATGTTGGGATGATTTAAACGTCCGGCGGTTTTTGCTTCACGGAAGAAACGTTGTTTAACATCTTCTAAATGTGCCGCGTCGAATTCATCGGATAACGCCATGGTTTTAATGGCGACGGTGCGACCAATTTTTGGATCCGTGCCAAGATAAACCATGCCCATTGCGCCGCGTCCAAGTTCACTTTCAATTTGGTAACGACCTAACATAGGTTTTTGTACGCCTTCGCCTGCTACTAATGAATGATTAGTCGCATTACGTTGGCCACCGGTGCCGAGCACGACGGTGTTACTGGTATTGAGATTAGTTTTAATGCGTTCTTCGATGTCGCGGTATTTGGCTTGATATTCTTGAATGTGTTTATAAACGTTGATGGCTTTGTTGAATTGGCGTTTGCGTTCGTAATCTAAACCTAAGTTGTATAACAGGCCAAACAATTCATCGCTAGGATCGCAGATACGATATTTTTCAAATGCTAAATCCAGCTGCGCTTGGAGTTGATAAGATTGGCCGAGTAATTTGTTGGAGTTGGATAATTCTTGACGATAACGCACGACGCGCGCTTCAACTAAGTGTTTAGCGGTGAGTAATAAATGTCCGCCAATCAACGCCACAATCGGACCCATCAACGGGAACCAGGTGGCATAAATCGTCATTTCAATAAAATGCACATTTAATAAGACAACTAATAACAAACTGCTGATGGCGAGACCGGTGGATAAACTGAGTCGCGGTAAGATCAACATTAAATATAAACACACAATGACAAACGCTAAGTAACGTCCTGGCGTTGCCCAACTGGGTACGCTATAAAGATCGCCGTTAAGTAATGCGGAGATGGTGTTCGCTTCTAAAAACACGGGCGCCATCGGACTGGCGATGGGCGTTTTAACGGGCGCTTCAAGGCGCGCAATGGTTGCGCCGATTAAAACAATTTTTCCTTGGAAAGCATCAGGCGGCACGCGATCGGTAAATACATCCGCAAAAGAATATGTAGGAAAAGGGGGTTGATCATTTTTCCATTTATAAAACATAGGATAAGCGCGGAATTGTTTATCGGTAATGAGTGCTTTGCCATCTAACAAAATGCCGTCTTTAAAAGTGACCGCAAATTTTTTCTGGCGGTATTCATTGCTCCAGCGAGTGGCTTGTAAGGCAAAAGACGGTAAGTAATGATCGCCGTGTAAGCCAATTAAGGGACGGGTCGCATTTAAACCATCCAGTGACGGTTGTCCCACGCCCAATCCGATGCCGCGCACGGCTTGGCCAATGACGCCTACCGGCGCGATGATGTCGTCTACTTTGATGGTGCGGCTGGGACGGAAAAATTCGGCGAACCAATTATGTTGACCCTTTTGATACAGCAATTCTTCAATCACATGCGGCTGCATAATGGTGGGCAATTTACTGGGCCGGGCGGGTCGGCTGGTTAATGCGGTATAAGGCACGGATAACAAAACATTGCCGGTGCGGTTAAAGGTGTGAGCTAAGGTACGATCTGTATTGAGTTGTAATAAAACCAGATTGAGCAGGCGCAACGTGTCTTTGTCGACTTCGTTGTCGCGATAATTACTCAGCGCACTCAAGGCGAGTTGATTTTGCGGTTCGTCAAAGGGCAGTGTGTAACCAATAACGGTGGCGCCGGCATTATCGAGTTTACGTGTGATAGTAGTGAGTTCATCGCGGGTCCATGGCCAGCGACCTAACATCTTGATCGAGGCATCATCGACGGTAACCACGACGACTTGTGGATTGGGACGACGATCCGGTGTGATCCAAACTGCGGTGTTATAAGCGCCCCATTCAAGATCACGAATAGTATTAGACCCACCGAGTACGATGAGCACGATGACAACAGCGAAACCGATGATCCAGTCTGACTTGAGGGATAATTTTTTTAGCAAAGCCAATTCCAAATGGTTTAGCAACGGGCGTAGTAAGGTCTGTATTAAGAAGGACTATATCAGTAAATTTGTGTTTAGATGAGGACGTATATCCGTTTTGGTGCGCGCTTAATCAGGAATTTTTTTTTAGAATTCAAACAACTAGCGTTGAATGCTCAACAGGCCCCCGTCACCGATCAAACAGCGCAAGATGCTTAAAATTTTAGGGAGCGGGGAGCATGGCCGCTAAGCTGTTGATGGCGGCTTATTCGTATTACGGGATTGTGTTAAGACGCAATTTTTACTACCCTTTGCAACCCTAAGCGAACCTCTCGGTATTGGCGAAGGTGTTAGTCAGGTTGCCGGAAACAGCTACCCGAAGTAAGCGTTTTATAAGGCCGGTTGCAAGTGATCGGCAATTCAAAATATTGTCCACAAGACAGCATACGGTGGGGTTCAAAAGACCTCGGTTTTAATCAAGAAAAAGGGTTTGCTATGGCCGATTCCAAAATTACGTTGCAAGATCCAAGTAATAATAAAAGTTTTGATCTTGATGTCCATCAAGGTACGTATGGCGCACCCGTCATCGACATTACGCCGCTCAATAAACAAAGCGGTTATTTCACGTATGACCCCGGTTTTGTATCCACTGCAAGTTGTCGCAGTGAGATCACCTATTTAGATGGTGAGAAAGGCGAGCTGATGTATCGTGGTTATCCCATCGAACAGTTAGCAGAAAAATGTTCTTTCTTGGAAGTGAGCCATTTATTGTTAAATGGTGAATTGCCAAATCCAAAAGAAAAAGAAGCGTTTGAATATTCTATTAGTCATCACACCTTAATCAATGAATCCTTGCTGCAATTTTTTAAAGGTTTCCGCCATGATTCACATCCAATGGCGATGATGACCGGCGTAGTAGGTTCTTTGTCAGCGTTTTATCACGATGATTTAGATATTTTAAATCCTGAGCATCGCATGTTAACTGCGCATCGCTTAATCGCAAAAATGCCGACGATTGCCGCCGCTTGTTATAAGCACATTGTTGGCGAACCCTTTATGTATCCGCGCAATGATTTAAGTTACACCGGTAATTTTTTACACATGATGTTTGCGCGTCCAGTAGAAGATTATGTGATTGATCCGATTGCTGAAAAAGCGTTAGACGTGTTGTTTACCTTGCATGCCGATCATGAACAAAATGCTTCTACTTCAACAGTACGTTTAGCCGGTTCATCAGACACCAATCCGTATGCAGCGATTGCCGCAGGTATTGCTTGTTTGTGGGGGCCAGCACATGGCGGCGCGAATGAAGCGGTATTGCACATGTTGGATGAAATTGGTGATGTCAAAAACATCGACAAGTTTATTGCGAAAGCTAAAGACAAAAATGATTCGTTCCGCTTAATGGGTTTTGGTCATCGCGTTTATCGCAATTTTGATCCGCGCGCTAAAATCATTAAGAAAATTTGTCATGAAGTATTGGCTAAATACGGCAACGATCCGCGTATGGAATTAGCGATGCGTTTAGAAGAAATTGCTTTGAAAGATGAATATTTTGTTGAACGTAAATTGTATCCAAACGTTGATTTTTACTCCGGCATTATCTACAGCGCACTAAAATTCCCAGTAGAAATGTTTACCGTGATGTTTGCGATTGCGCGTACGGTAGGTTGGATTTCGCATTGGAGCGAAATGATGGCCGATCCGAATAAAAAAATCGGCAGACCGCGTCAGTTATATACCGGCCCTGCGGCGCGCAATGTAATGGATTTGAAAAAACGTTAAGTTAATGGCGCGTTGCGTATAAAACGACGCATTAACGTGATCTCTAACCCTTCCCTGATAGCTGTCTAGGCGGCTGTTTCGGAAGGGTTTTTTTATGGGATGCATGTTGTAGCGTATTGAGTGTCTGCTCTAACCGCGCATAATAATCCTGCACTTGTTCATGAGTTAACTGCTGCGCATCACTGCGCAAATGATCTAGATATCCCAACATACCGGTGTGGTTGGTTTTATACATGAAAATCCCTTTTCATCGCTTAATAGAGTGTTTGCCCTGCTGCCGCTCGGCCTGTAAGTCCACCCTAGCGGCCAAAAACATTAAAGCTTGATGCTATCTACCAACACCATCGGGCATAATGGCTGCCTTGAGGATTTTCGTTATGCAAGACACGCTCACTCACTACCCGCACTCGGTAACTGCCAAAAAATTGGAGAAACGCTTGCGCCGTCAAGTCGGACAAGCGATTGAAGATTACGGCATGATTGAAGCGGGTGATCGTGTCATGGTGTGTTTATCGGGCGGCAAAGATTCTTATACTTTGTTGGACATGTTATTAAGTTTGCAGCGCAGTGCGCCCATTCAGTTTGAATTGTTAGCAGTGAATCTCGATCAGAAACAGCCTGATTTCCCCGTGCATGTATTGCCTGAGTATTTACAAGCACTCGGTGTGCCTTATCAGATTTTAGAAAAAGATACCTACAGCATCGTTAAAGAAATTATTCCGGAAGGCAAAACGATGTGCAGTTTATGTTCGCGCTTGCGGCGCGGCACCTTGTATGAGTTTGCACAAAAAAATGCGATTACCAAAATCGCTTTGGGCCATCATCGTGATGATATTTTAGAAACCTTATTTTTAAATATGTTTTATGGCGGCAAGTTAAAAACCATGCCGCCGAAATTAAAAAGTGATGACGGTAAAAATATTGTGATTAGACCGTTAGCGTATTGTGCTGAACACGATATTCAAAAATACTCGCAATATCGTGCGCATCCGATTATTCCTTGTAATTTATGCGGCTCGCAAGAAAATCTACAGCGTCAAGCGATTAAGAACATGTTGCAAGACTGGCAACAACGCTTTCCAGGTCGTATCGAAAGCTTGTTTCAGTCTTTGTCTAATATCGCGCCTTCGCATATGCTGGATACAGAGCTGTATGACTTCATGGCGCTGCCTGCAACTAACAATAATGAAGTCTCAATCAATCCCTGTGATACCTCATCTCAACGTACGCAAGATCTAGCGCTGCCGATAAAAGCGCAAGTCATAAAATTTATTTAATAATGTTTTTCTAATGAATTGGAGCCGCGCACAATTAAGTCAATTGATCCAGCAAGCCTTAGTGGATTCAGTGCCGGCTATAACATCAACTTCACAAAAACGCGCGGCGGTATTATTGCCATTGGTATGGCATGAACAAGCATGGTATTTGTTATATATCAAGCGCGCTGAAAATCCGCACGATATACACAGTGGTCAGATTGCATTTCCGGGCGGCATTGCACGTGCGGATGAAACACCATTACAAACTGCATTGCGTGAAACGCAAGAAGAAATTGGGGTTTTGCCAGAAGCTATTGAGGTGCTCGCGTGTTTACCCAGTATGCTTAGCATTACCGGCGTACAAGTCACACCCGTGATTGGTATTTTGGAATGGCCGCAAACATTCGTTTTGCAAACCACTGAAGTCAGCCGCACCTTGATCATGCCTTTGCAATGGTTGCGACAGGCTGAAAATTATGAAATGAAGCCACGGGTTTCGCCGGTTAGTTCGGTTAGCAATGAGGCAGTAGCGACGTTGCGTGCTCAGCTAGTGTATTATCGCGACTACGAAGGCGAGCGTTTGTGGGGATTGACCGCCAGAATGACGCAGGATTTATTGGCTCTTTTGTCATGAATGTTGCTCTAACTATCTGCTGATATTTTGTTATCAGTAAACGATTAATAAAGTGGGAGGTGTTCGTGTTTGATCAAACGTTAAAATTATTAAGTGCCCGTGTATTGTTGAGCGTAGTGTTGGGTTTAGTCGCCAACCTCGCGCTTGCCTATGAATATAATGCCACCACGCCTGGTACTCGTGCCGCTGGTATGGCCGGTGCGTTTATTGGTCAAGCAGATGACGCCTCCGCTATTTTTTATAATCCCGCAGGTTTGTCGTTGAATGCGCCTGATTCAGAAGTTGCAATTAATGTTGGTAATGCGCCTAGTTATAGCAGTGACGCACCAAGCGAAGTAACGCAAGACGATTTTTTTGTGCACTGGATAAGTTATCGCGTTAATAATTATGGTTTTGCTTATTTTCAACTACAAGATTACACCTTGCCTGCGAGCAGTCTAGAAGGCGCCAAAAATATTAAAAACTCACAGTGGTCTGTGGCAGGTGCATGGGACGTGCACGATTATATTGGGCTAGGTGCGAGTTTCGACATGATTGCTGCTAGTGAAGATTTTATTTGGGAAGATAATGCGTTTGGTTTTACTTTTGGTTTGCACAGTGCGTTGTTGAATATGCGCACGGTGGGTTTGAATGCGGGTTTAACTTATAAAACAGAAGCAGATTTTGGTACTTATACAGCAGATCGTTATTTTGGTCGTCCGCAATCCTTGGCATTAGGATTAAATGGCCGTTTTAATATTGCGTCTGCCTTACTTAATTTGAATTATCAAATTGAAACATTGGCTTGGGATAAAATCACGAGTACTCCTTCAGGTTCTTCAGTGATTGGTCAATATGAAAAAAGCGCGTTTGGCTTAGAAGTAGCAATGCCGATTAAAAATATTAATTATGCTTTGCGTTTTGGTTCGGCTACCGCGACCGAAGAAACAACGCTGCAAAAACCACAAGCGTATGATTATGACAGCAGCACTTTCGGTTTTGGTGCAAATTTTTCAGAAAACTACACTGTTGATATTGCCAATGAAGTGCGTGATTATGATTTAAATGGCGTGACGCTGTCAGAAACTTTTATTACCGTCGCGTTGACAGTGAAAATGAGATAAAGCTTTTATTCAATAGCAGATCGCTTGCGAAAGCGTTCTGCTATTGTTGTTCTTGCTGTTGTGATTATTTTAATAAAGTATTTAATAAGCCAGCAAAGGTGCCAACCAACGTTCGGCAGTTGCAATGTCCATATTTTTACGTGCTGCATAATCTTCTAATTGTTCTTTGCTGATTTTCCCAACGCCAAAATAGCGCGCATCGGGATGAGCAAAATACCAACCCGACACCGCAGCAGCAGGCCACATAGCTTTGCTTTCGGTTAAGCTCATGTCGATGCGCTCAGGTTGTAACAACGTCCATAAAGCATCTTTTTCAGTATGGTCTGGGCAAGCAGGATAACCGGGCGCAGGTCGTATGCCGCGATAGTTTTCTTTAATTAAATCTTCGTTATTTAAAATTTCATCGGACGCATAAGCCCAAAATTCTTGGCGCACGCGTGCATGTAAATGTTCAGCAAATGCTTCGGCTAAACGATCTGCCAAGGCTTTTAGTAAAATAGCATTGTAATCATCGTGATCTTTTTCAAAACGCGCTACATGCGGCTCAATGCCAAGCCCTGTGGTTACAGCAAACGCGCCTATGTAATCAGCTAAGCCGCTGGTTTGCGGCGCAATATAATCCGCTAAACAGTGATTATAACGACCTTGTTGTTTAATGCTTTGTTGTCGTAAAAAATGCAGCGTGTTTAATGTGGGTTGACGTGTTGTGTCTGTATATAAAGTGACGTCATCTGCGCCATTGCTATTGGCAGGAAAAAATCCAAACACCGCTTTCGCTGTTAGCCATTTTTCTTGAATAATTTTTTCTAGCATGATTTTCGCATCAGCTAATAATTTCCGCGCCTCCTCACCCACAATTTCATCATCTAAAATAGCGGGATAATTTCCAGCTAATTCCCATGATTGGAAAAACGGTGTCCAATCAATAAAGGGCACTAATTTTTCTAATGGATAATTATCCAGAATTTGTGTGCCTAAAAATTGGGGCGTGGGTGGTGTATAAGCGGACCAATCAATCGCTTGTTTGTTAGCGCGCGCATCAACCATGGAGGCTTGTTTGCGATTATCTTGTTGCGCGTTACGGCGATCACGCATATCACGATATTCTTCTTTTAAAGCTAGCGTATATTTTTCACGATTTTCGGGGCTTAATAAATTGCCTGCAACACCCACAGCGCGTGAAGCATCGGGAACATA
The DNA here is from genome assembly GCA_013817245.1 of Gammaproteobacteria bacterium. Lineage (NCBI taxonomy): Bacteria > Pseudomonadati > Pseudomonadota > Gammaproteobacteria > Gammaproteobacteria bacterium. The sequence continues at coordinate 108,323 of JACDDA010000007.1, read as the reverse complement.
CACCACTGGATGTTCGTATTGCGGATCAATTTTTACCGCCGTATGTAATTTAGAAGTGGTTGCGCCGCCAATCATTAAAGGAATTGTAAAACCTTGGCGTTGCATTTCTTTTGCAACATGCGTCATTTCATCTAACGAAGGCGTGATTAAACCTGACAAACCAATAATATCGCAATTTAATTCTTTCGCTGTTTGCAGAATTTTTTCGGTAGGTACCATGACACCTAAGTCGATGACCTCATAACTATTGCATTGCAATACTACGCCAACAATATTCTTGCCAATGTCATGAACGTCGCCTTTTACGGTTGCCATTAAAATGCGGCCATTTTTTGAAGCGCCGGCTTTTTCATCTTCCATATAGGGCATTAAATAAGCGACTGCTTTTTTCATTACGCGTGCCGATTTTACTACTTGAGGCAAAAACATTTTCCCTGCGCCAAATAAATCACCGACGACATTCATGCCGTCCATTAACGGACCTTCGATAACATGCAAAGGTCGTTCGGCTTGTAAGCGCGCTGCTTCGGTATCCATCTCGATGAACTCATCAATGCCTTTTACTAAAGCATGCGATAAACGTTCATTCACCGGTAATTGGCGCCACGCTTGATCTTCTTTCTTGGCTTCTACGACTTGGCCATCACCGCGATAACGTTCGGCAATGGTAAGTAAGGCTTCGGTTGCGCCGCTGTGGCGATTTAAAATTACATCTTCAACTGCATCACGCAAGTCGCTGGGAATATCTTCGTATAATGCTAATTGACCGGCGTTAACAATGCCCATGTCCATGCCGGCTTTAATCGCATGAAATAAAAATACGGCATGGATAGCTTCGCGTACGGGATTATTGCCGCGAAATGAAAACGAGACGTTTGATACGCCGCCCGATATATTAGCGTAGGGCAGAGTTTGTTTAATAAGGCGTGTGGCTTCAATAAAATCTACGCCGTAATTATTATGTTCTTCGATACCGGTTGCGACCGCAAAAATATTAGGATCAAAAACAATGTCTTCTGCTGGAAAGCCGATTTGTTCCGTTAGAATTTTATAAGCACGTGTACAAATTTCCACTTTACGTTGTTGAGTATCGGCTTGCCCCGCCTCATCAAATGCCATGACGATGACCGCTGCGCCATAGCGCCGCACCAGTTTGGCTTGCTCAATAAATTTGGCTTCACCTTCTTTTAGCGAAATCGAATTAACAATGCCTTTACCTTGAATGCATTTTAAACCGGTTTCAATCACTTCCCATTTTGAGGAGTCGATCATGATGGGCACGCGTGCGATATCGGGTTCAGCTGCTATCAGATTTAAAAAACGTGACATCGCTTGATGCGCGTCCAGCAAGCCTTCATCCATATTAATGTCAATAATTTGCGCGCCGCTTTCCACTTGTTGACGCGCAACATCTAAGGCTGTTTCAAAATCGCCTTCTTTAATTAATTTTAAAAAACGCGCTGAACCCGTTACGTTGGTACGTTCACCGACATTAATAAATAAACTATCAGCGGTAATATTAAAAGGTTCAAAACCGGCGAGTCGTAATGCTTTAGGTATCGTCGGAATAACACGCGGCGCATGTTTGCGCGCCACCGCAGCGATGGCTGCAATATGTTCAGGCGTGGTGCCGCAGCAACCGCCAACAATATTTAAAAATCCTGCACTGGCCCATTCATCAATATGTTTCGCCATATCTTCCGGTGATAAATCGTAACCACCCAGTTCATTAGGCAAACCCGCATTCGGATGCGCAGAGACATGCGTATCGGCTAAGCGTGATAACTCATCAACATAAGCGCGTAATTCTTTGGGGCCTAGCGCGCAATTTAAACCAATTGAAATAGGTTCTGCATGTCGCAGTGAATTCCAAAATGCTTCAGTGGTTTGGCCGGTGAGCGTGCGGCCGGAGGCATCGGTGATGGTGCCCGAAATCATAATCGGTAATGACCAACCGAGATCATCAAATAATTCTTGTACCGCAAACACGGCAGCTTTAGCGTTTAGTGTGTCGAAAATAGTTTCTATCAAAATAATATCAGCGCCACCTTCCATTAAGGCTTTAGCCGATTCGTAATAAGCGCCGCGTAATTGATCGAAGCTGGTATTACGAAAACCGGGATCATTAACATCCGGTGAAATACTGGCAGTACGATTGGTAGGTCCTAACACGCCAGCAACAAAACGTGGCTGATTGGGGGTTTGCGCAGTTTTAGCATCGGCGGCGGCGCGGGCTAATTGTGCGGCGGCGCGATTAATTTCCGCTGACAAATCTTCCATCGCGTAATCGGCCATTGCGATGCGTGTTGCATTAAAAGAATTCGTTTCTAAAATATCGGCGCCCGCATTTAAATAAGCATCATAAATGCCGCGAATTATCTGTGGTTGGGTCAGCGTTAATAAATCATTATTACCTTTTAAATCACTGGGCCAATCGGCAAAACGCTTGCCGCGATAATCAGCTTCTTCTAAACGATGATTTTGAATCATCGTGCCCATCGCGCCATCGAGAATCAGAATACGTTGCTTGAGTGCAGCGTGTAGTTTGGTGGTGCGGCTTAATGCGGATTGTGCGAGCGGGCTGTCGGGTGTCATGATTTTGCGGATTAAGGTTGGTTTGCGAGGCGGCATTATACCTTATATAGATCCTATAAATAGATGAGCGTCTCCTTAGGCGACATGTTGTATGGTTTTTTTAGGGCGCGGCTAACGCATGTAATGCAGCGCACAAGCGACGAATGCCAAACATCATACGCGGCGTTGGTCTGAGTAATTCATCAGGATTAATGGTCATAATGCGAGCGTGCAGCGTTGGCCATTGTTGCCAATCGCGTTCTGCAGCGTGTGCTTGTTCAGTAGGCAAAGCCAACACAACCAACGCGGGCTTTTTTATTAACACGCTTTCAATATCAACTACCGGCGCTAAAGCTGGGGTATCAATAATATTATGTCCGCCACAACGTTGTAATGCATCCGTGAGTAAATGTTGCTGATTAATGCTCATTAAAGGCGCTGGCCAAATTTCAATAAAAGTATTTATTATTTTTTTATTGCGAGGTTTTAGTGTGCGTACAAAATCTTGCCACGCAATCGTCGCTTGGTTTGCTTGAGCGCCGCCACTTAAACGTCCAATGTCTAATAATTCTTTGCCTATATCATCTAAATTGCGCGGTTCGGATAAATAAACGTTGATGCTTAGCGCGCGAAGTTTTTCTATGGCATTCGCCGCGTTGCCACTTTGCCAGCCAATAATTAAGTCAGGCTTGAGTTGAATAATTTTTTCTAAATCTAAAGCGCCTGCGGCACCGATGCGCGGCAAGGCTTTAGCAGGAGTTGGATAATCGCTGTATTGCGAAACTGCGATGACCTGTGGACCTGCACCTACTGCAAATAATAATTCAGTAATATGCGGCGCTAAACTAATAATGCGTTTGGCCGGCTGCGCAAGCGTGATCGAGGTTCCGCTAGCATCACGTGCGTGAATGGCTTCATGCGCGTGAGCGACATCTATGAGGTTAATAAACACCGTGCAGATTAAAATTAAGCGCGGTAAATACAAAAAGAGCGATTGCATATTTGCCCCTTCGGCGCAAAACATGAATAATGCGACGCATTATGCCCACTCGCTCATCATTTCACCATGCTAATACGCGCCGAGAATATTTCATGCTCGCGCTGTGCGCGTTGGCTTTATTGTTAGCGGTGAGTTTAGGTATTAGCTTGGGCAGCGCAGGCTGGTATTGGCCCCTGTCTTTTGCTGATGCAAGCAGTCCCGCTTTTATTAAAATAGATGTGATTGGTGAACTGCGCATGGCGAGAGTAATAGCCGGTGCAGTGGTAGGCGCTTTATTAGCGTTAGCGGGTGTTTTATTGCAAATTGTTTTACGCAATCCTTTAGCCGAACCTTTTGTTTTGGGTGTGTCGGGTGGTGCAAGTGCATCCGTATTATTAGTAATCACTTTTGGCTGGACGTTTTTACCATTACCCTTAGCCGCGTGGTTGGGCGCATTACTCAGTTTGATATGTTTAATAGGCTTAAGTGCGCGGCATAGTGCATCACCCGAACGTATATTATTAATGGGCGTCGTATTAGCCACGGGTTGGGGTGCTGTATTAAGTTTTTTATTAAGCTTAGGCGCGCAACAACAATTACAAGTCGCTTTATTTTGGTTGTTAGGTGATTTAAGTGTGGCGCAACACTGGCCAATTGCTTTAGCGATATTGATAGTGGTATTTATTTGGGCGCACAGTATTGCACCTATCTTAGACATATTAATCCATGGCAATACCTTAGCTTATCATGCAGGCATTAATGTGCAGCGCGTGCAGTTGATGGTGTTAATAATGGCTTCATTAGCTTGTGCAGCGGCGGTGGCATGCGCAGGGCCGATTGGTTTTATTGGTTTGATTGTGCCGCATGTGTTGCGTTTAAGCGGCGTGCGTCGGCATCGTTATCTATTGAGCGCCTCGATTTTATTAGGCGCAGCTTTATTAGTTTTTGCTGATACTCTCGCGCGTGTTTGGTTAGCGCCACAACAATTGCCAGTAGGTGTTTGTACTGCGTTAATCGGCGTGCCTTTATTTATTTATTTATTGCGTCGTCGCGCTGCGGCGTTGGATGCTCTATGAGTTTATTCCAAGGGAGTTTATTGCAACTCAAAAACCTAACGATTCAACGTGGCGCTAAAAATTTAGTGCGTGATTTACAGCTGAATATTCAAGCAGGCGAACGCTGGGCAATTTTAGGCGCTAACGGCGCCGGCAAAACCAGTTTGTTGGACGCGATCACGGCGTGGTGTGCGCCTACTACGGGCAGCGTTTTATTAAATAACAAATTAATAACTGTCTGGTCTTCTTTAGAACGTGCGCAACAAATAGCTTTTTTATCTCAAGAACAAGCGTCAGTGTTTGCCAGCACCGTATATGAGCGGGTAGCACTAGGACGTTTTCCTTATCAACAATATTCTTTTTTTATTAAGAATACTCATACTGACTATGAACATCACGCGATTATTATGCAGGCTTTAACTGCCGTGCAAATGCAACATTTTGCGCAACGTGAATTAGCCAGTTTATCGGGCGGTGAGCGTCAGCGAGTAGCATTAGCAGCTGTTTTAGCGCAACAAAGCGCGTTGTTATTGTTAGATGAGCCCACTAATCATCTGGATTGGCATTTTCGCATACAGATGTTAGACGTGATTAACCGTGATCTCAGTGCGCGTGGTGCGACCTTAATCATGAGTGTCCATGAGCCTGATTTAGTTTGGCGTTATTGCACGCATGTGTTGGCTTTATTGCCGGAAGGTAAATGGCGCAGCGGTGTTGTCAGCGAATTATTAACATCTGAATTGCTCAGTGAAATTTATCAACATCCTATTCAACGTATCGAAACCGCGTTCGGTCCCGTCTTTCATCCTGCTTGATTTTTTACTTCAGTCTAAGTACTGTGCGCACACGTTTACAGGTGCTCGTCATTGCACGCGTTAAACGGGAAGTTTGGTGAAATACCAACGCTGCCCCCGCAACGGTGATCGGTTATAGCTTCATAAATAACCACTGTGTTAGTTACATGAATGTTTCAACATTCAATAGATAATATGGGAAGGTATGAAGCCGAATATTTAAAGCATATTTAAATCATGCGTTTAAACATTCAACCGTCAGCCCGGATACCGGCCTGTGAATATTAAACACGTTGCGGTGGGCCACGTGCGGGAATATTTTATTTTTTATCCCGCCACTCATCCCCGCAATATTTATTATTGTTCACAAGGGGATCTTCCCATGAAAAAACGTTTATTAAACGGGTTATGTTTATTGCCCGTATTGTTGTTAACGTCTAACACTGTTTGCGGGGCGCAAAGCAGTGCATTACCGGAAACTATTGTTAGCGCTTTACGCACGGAATCTGCAACCACTTATTTACCCGCAAGTTTCACCGTCATTGATCGCGCGGCAATTTTAGCGAGCAATGCCGTCACGCTAGATCAAATATTATTAGGTCGTGCAGGCATTAGCGTTACTAATCCTGGCACCGGTGCGGTTATTGATATGCGTGGTTTTGGTGAATCAGCAGGTTCTAACGTATTAGTTTTAATTGATGGGCGACGTTTAAACAATACCGACATCGCTGCACCCGATTTAAATACCATCGCTTTAGATGATGTTGAACGCATTGAAATTATTGAAGGCAGCGCCGGTACAGTTTATGGCGATCAAGCCGTCGGTGGTGTGATAAACATTATTACTCGCAAAGCTGATGCATTACGTGCTTATGCGAAAGTGGGTGTCGGTGCTTATAACACTTATCAAGCGGATGTAGGCGCGAGTCAGCAATGGGGTTTTTATGGTTTACGTGTCAATGCAAGCGATCGTCACACCGATGGTTATCGTGAGCACAGTAAAGTTGATGAAACATTTGTTAGCGTACGCAATGAATTTACCTTTGAATCATTCGGTGGCTTGTTGGAATACCAAGGTGCAGAACAAAAACAACAAACAGCGGGCGCTTTATCGGAAGACGATGCAAAAAGTTCGCCGCGTATTTCCTATGAAGATTTTGAAAATGATTATATTAATAGCAATACCGATACGGGTCATGCGCAAGTATGGTTAGGTTTTGCAGAACATTTTCGTGCGCAATTAGATGTCACACGTGCGCGAGATGAACAAGTCTTTTTGCAAAACTTTAGTGGCTGCGCTTTGTTTAGTTCCTGCACTACTGATCCAGGTAATAGTCTGCGCGAGCAAAACACAGTAAATCCGCAAATTGAAGCGCGTTATCAATTAAGCGCAGGTGAGTTGGTGAGTGCTTTAGGTTTTGAAAGGATTGATTCGGATTATAAAAGTTTTATTCCTAGTAGTTTTGGTGACTTTGATCGCAGCAATCAACAACAAACTGAATCGCTTTATTCCAATACGGTGATTCCTGTATTGCCGATGTTGGGTGTAACGGTGGGCTTACGGACTGCCAAGGTCGATGATGAGTTAACCGATGCTACTGACTATCCCGATGGTTTAAAACACGATGACAGTGTTACCGTTTACTCGTTAGGCGCTACGTTGCGACCCATTGAAAGTTTAAAATTGTTTGTACGTTTTGATCAAAACTATCGTTTTGCAAAAGTAGATGAACAAGCTTTTACGGCGTTGGGTAGCAATGGCTTAGAAGTGCAAACCGGTGATACCTGGGAATTAGGTGCACAATGGCAAAGTGATGTTCTGTACGTTAAATCATCCGCGTACTTATTAGATTTGCAAAACGAAATTGCGTTTGACCCAAGCGCAGACAGTGGTGGATTTTTTCCGGGCGCCAATGTGAACTTTGATGAAACGCGGCGTGTGGGCGGCACTTTAGAGCTTGGCGTTAATGCAACATCCGCATTGAGTTTTGTCGGCGCTTATACATTAACTAAAGCAGAATTCCGTTCAGGTGTATTTGCCGGTAACGATGTTTCAGGTGTGCCCGAAAATGTGATCCGTGGCGCGGTTAATTATCAGCTCGCGGATGTTAGCCTGTCGTTTGAAACTAAACGTATCGGCAAACAATATTTGCCCGGTGATAACGATAATGCAGCAGATCCACTATCAGGTTACAACGTGAGTAATTTCACCTTGAACTACAGCGTCAATCAGTGGAATCTGGGTTTGCGCATTGATAATTTGTTTAATGCACAATACTACGATTATGCTAACTCGTTTGGAGCTTATTATCCCGCCACGGGCAGCAACACTTGGTTAAGTCTTGCCTATCGTTTTGAATAATTATTTGTTAGCCCTTATGGGTCATTGACGAAATAAGGGATTTTTAGACTACTTCTCTATAAATGGTCGCTGCACGGATTGTCGCGGCGGCCATTTCCCTTTACCATGCTTCGCCCCTGCACAGTGATATGTGCCAGCCAATAATAGGAGCACGCCATGGGATATCGACTTACTAAAATTTATACACGCACCGGTGATGACGGCACTACTGCTTTATCGGATGGCAGCCGTGTCGAAAAAGACACGTTTGTAATTGAAGCCATTGGCGCGGTAGACGAACTTAATTCCGCTATTGGCATTGTCGTCGCGCATGACATTCCTGAAGATATGCGCTTTTTATTATCAGAAATTCAGCATGACTTATTCGAAATGGGCGGCCAGCTAAGCTCACCTGAATACAGCGGTTTAAACGAAGCGCGGATTACTGCAATTGAAAAACAACTAGACGATTTAAACGATCACTTGCCGCATTTGCGCGAATTCATTTTGCCGGCGGGTAATTTAGCGGTGGCGAGTTGTCATTTAGCGCGTAGCATTTGTCGACGCGCAGAACGTCGTTTAGTTACGTTAACATTTGAAGAACCTGAAACGGATCCTTTACTACAAAAATATTTAAATCGATTATCCGATTTTTTATTTGTGACCTGCCGAATCTTAGCTTTGCGCGCCGACGTACCAGAAGTGTATTGGCGTTCATCGCGCTTGCGTTATCAGAGTTAATTTTTACACAATTTTATTAACCTTGATTAGACAGAGTTTTCAATAAGCTCTGGAACAAACCATTGTAATGATTCGTGTAAAGCCGCCACTTCACCAATAATAATTAAGCTCGGTTGGCTTGCGTCATTGTTTTCTGTTTGTTGCACAATATTCGCTAACGTGCCACTGATCACGCGTTGATTAACCCGCGTGCCGTTTTCAACGATGGCAATCGGCATTACATCGGGCATCCCGTGCGCGCGCAATTGTTCAGTGATTTGTGCAAGATTTTTTAAGCCCATATAAAACACCACGGTTTGTTGTGGTTTACTCAAGGTTTGCCAATCCAGTGAACCGTTCAATATAAATTCACCGTCTTCACGTAAATGTCCGGTGACAAAAATCAAACTCTGCGCATGATCGCGATGCGTGAGTGGAATGCCCGCATACGCTGCGCAGGCCGTCGCGGCAGTGATGCCAGGCACGACTTGAAAACGTACTTTCGCTGCTACTAGACTTTGCAATTCTTCGCCGCCACGACCGAAAATAAAGGGATCGCCACCTTTTAAACGGCAGACACGTTTGCCTTGTTGCGCGTATTCCACTAGTAAACGATTAATTTCGCTTTGCGGTTTGCTGTGACAACCTTGAGTTTTACCGACAAATATTTTTTCCGCATCGCGGCGTACGAGATTTAATACTTCATCGGAAACGAGTTTGTCATATAACACCACATCCGCTTGCTGCATTAAACGCAATGCGCGAAATGTTAATAACTCTGGATCGCCTGGGCCTGCACCTACTAAATATACTTCACCGCCCATTTTATTGGCGGTATGTTGATGATTTTCACCGGTGTAGTGCGTCAGTAAATTTTCGGCGATGTGTTTTGCATCAACACTATTAGTTTGCATTAATTGATCGGCGTAAGGACTGCGCAACAGTTGCTCCCAAAAACGGCGGCGCACCGTTATGTCGGGCAACGCTTGTTTAATCTGTGCGCGTAAAGCGCCGGCGAGTGTGGCGAGTTTGCCGTAGTGTTGCGGAATTAAACCTTCGAGTTTTTCGCGTAACAATCGCGCTAATACCGGCGCACGGCCACCGGTGCTCGCAGCAATAATCACCGGTGAGCGATCAATGATCGACGGAAAAATAAAACTGCATAATGCGGGTTGATCAACCACATTAACGGGAATATTGGCCGCTTGCGCAACGTCGTGTACGGTTTGATTAATGACCGCATCATCGGTAGCCGCAATCACTAATACAAACGTGTTAATGCGTTCGTTTAATAAGTCAGCAAAATCTTTAGCTGCATATGGTAACCAGCGTTCGATGGTTCCCGCTTCATGCCAGCTAAGTAATTGTGGATGCAATTCAGTGGCAAGCAAGGTGATCTGCGCGCCGGCTTGCCGAAGTAGTTCGGCTTTGCGTAACGCAACCGCGCCGCCGCCTACGATGAGGCAGCGACGTTGCTGAAGATTAAGAAAAATGGGTAAGTGATCCATTACCCTGCCTGTGGTAAATAAGTAAGTAAGTTATGCGGCGTTGGGTTTGCCTGCATGCAAACCGCATTCTTTGGTTTCAGGATTTTCCCACCACCAACGACCAGCGCGAATATCTTCGCCTTTGCTGATAGCGCGGGTGCAAGGTGCGCAACCAATAGAAGGATAGTTGCGATCGTGCAAGGCGTTATAAGGAATATCTAAGGCTTTGATATAGGCCCACACATCGCTTTCTTCCCAATCAATCAATGGGTTAGCTTTATCCAAACCAAAGGCTTTATCGAACTCAATGGCCGGCACGTCCAAACGCGTGACCGATTGGCTACGCCGTAAGCCGGTGATCCAAGCGCCTTGACTCGCTAGTGCGCGTTTTAATGGCTCAACTTTGCGGATATTGCAGCATTCTTTACGCAGATCCACGCTGTTATAAAAAGCGTTGATGCCTTTGGTGCGAGTGAATTGTTCAATCGTCGTCGTGTCGGGATAGTAATAGGTCAATTTGAAGTTATAACGGTCTTCGGTTTTCTGCATCAAGTCATACGTTTCGGCGGGCAGGCGGCCGGTGTCCAAGCTGAAAATATCGACTTGGGTGAAATCTTTGCGTAGCAAATCCGTAATCACCATATCTTCAGCGCCGAGGCTGTTAGCAAAGACGACTTTGCCATGTTTGCTAGTGATTTCTTGCAAAATCGCTTTGGCAGCGGCGACTTTGGCTTGTAAATCGGGGCTTAAGGCAGTTGTCATAGGGCACCTGTTGCAGAAGTTGGGCATCGGGGCGGCGTACGCCTACCCGAGCGGCAGGGGTGGCACTATAAAGGGCTTTGTCAGTACATAAAAGAATGTTTGTTTATTTTTTTAGCTCAAATCGGTATATAAAGGTATTCCAGATCAGGCCGAGCAGCCATGAGCTCGTCCATTATCGTTTAGAGAAACCGCACCTTATGAAACTACAACAACTCCGGTTTTTGGCAGCCATCGTCAAAAACAATTTAAACATTTCGGAAGCAGCGGAAAAACTGTACACCTCGCAGCCCGGCGTTTCCAAACAAATTAAATTGTTAGAAGATGAATTAGGCGTCGAATTATTTCATCGTAGCGGCAAACACCTCACGCATATTACGCAAGAAGGATTGCTAATCATCGCGCGCGCCGAACATGTGTTAAAAGAAGTTGAGAATATTAAAAACCTCGCGGCGGAATTTCGGCATGCGTCGCGCGGTACTTTGAATATCGCCACCACTCACACACAAGCACGTTATTTATTGCCCCCGGTCGTACAAAAATTTCGCGGCCGTTATCCCGATGTGGATTTACATTTTCACCAAGGCACGCCACGTTCAATTTCTGAAATGGCCGTATCCGCCGAAGTAGATTTTGCCATTGCCACCGAGGCTATCGCTTTATACAGCGATTTAATCATGATGCCTTGTTATCGTTGGAATCGGTGTTTAGTCGTGCCGGCGCAACATCCACTCACACAATTAAAAACGGTCAGCATTCAAGACCTCGCGCAACATCCTTTAGTGACGTATGTCTCTGGTTTAACCGGTCGTGGCCAAGTCGATGATGCATTTAAGAACGCCGGCTTAACCGCCAATGTGGTATTTACTGCCACCGATGCCGACGTGATTAAAACCTATGTGCGTTTAGGTTTGGGCGTGGGTTTAATCGCGCGTATGGCCTATTTGCCAGAAGAAGATAAAGACTTAGTGAAAATAGACGTGAGTCATTTATTTGCAGGCAGTATCACTAAAATAGCCTTTCGACGCGGTATGTTTATTCGTGCTTATATGTATGCTTTTATGCAGCTATTCGCGACGCATTTAGATCGTGATACAGTCGATGCAGTGGTAGCGTGCCATAATCAAGAAGAAGTTGACGCGTTATTTGAAAATATAACCCTGCCAGAATATTAATTTATTTCAATCATTGGAGAACACCGCTATGCGTATTTCTATTTTATTTTCATTTTTAATTTTAGTTAGTGGTTTCAGCATAACTGCACATGCAGAAGAGAGCGCATGGGTAGACGTCAGCGGTGAAGGCGTTAGTCGCGTCAATCCAGAATGGATGGCGGTGCAATTTTCAGTGTGGGAAGTACAGCAAGATAAAGCGCTCGCTAAAAGCAAAGTCGACCAACGCACGCAAGCCGCTTTAAAAGTATTGCAACAAAACAATGTGGCCAAAGCGGATATTGACGCGGGTGATTTTCGTCTAGCGCCTGAATATAGTTGGGATAACAACACTCAAAAACTTACCGGTTATCGCGCAACCCGCAGCGTGCGTGCGGTGGTCCGCGATTTAAAAATCTTAAACACCATCACCGATGGTTTATTGCAAGCAGGCGTCAGCGAAATCAATCAAGTTGAACCCGGTCGTGAAAGTGTTGAAAAAGCCGAACAGGAAGCTTTAGCTAAAGCGTATGCATCGGCTAAATCAAAAGCCAATGAATTAGCCAAAGCCAGTGATCGCCGTTTAGGTGCTGTTTTAGAAATTAGCGAACAAGGCATCTCGCGCCCACCGATGTTAGAGCGCGGCATGAAAATGCAAGCAATGGCCGCTGATGAACCTGCGTTTGATCCGGGCATGCTAGAAGTGCGTGCGCAAGTGCGGATTAAGTTTGCGTTAAAATAAATTTTCTTAATTTTTAAAATTTTTTCAGAAGGTCTTATTGAATGATTAGCGCGGCCAATGCTTTTGTTTATAGCAATATCCGATTTGTCGAAATGGTCGGCGTATTAATGCGAATTTTTAGTTTCACATTAGTTAGCTGGATGGGACCCGAAAGTCCTTTCTTATTCGTTTGGGCATTTAATACCATTGATGCGATTATGTTGTCATGGTGTGCGATTTTACGTAAAGACAATGCCTATACATTGCTGAATCTGTTTTGGATTATTGTGGGGATTGTGGGTATGTTACGGGCGAGTGGGATGTTGCATTAAAAGTATTTTATTAGTTGGTCGCGTATCAATATTTTACAAACAAAAGCGTTTCGCTCGTCGCTACGCGACTACAGCGAGTGACTTTTTGTCGTAACAAAAAGTCACCAAACGCCGCTCTCTTGCATCCCTGCAATCGCGGCATTCGAACATCCTGTTCATCAATACTCTCCCCGATATCACGTACGGAAATGGAATGAAATTCCATTTCCGTATTCCCTCGTCATATTTAAAGGCTGACGCGTCGCCTCCACGCACATCCTGTTGCGATCGGCTCACATGAACATCCCTGTTCATGTGCCGCTAGCCTTTAAATATGCCTCAGCGTGCCATAACGGGTTTTTCCCTTGGTTTAATATCATTACAGTTTTTGATAATTATAAAGCTGAATGTGCCTTAGCATCGAAAACAAAGAAACGTAGGGCGCAATGCGCTACGCGTATTGCGCCCTACGGCGCTAAAATGGAAAATGGTATTATCGGCATGGCCTTCATGAGTGTTGTCCTGATCGAAGCACGCAGCGACGGTAAAAAATACACTGCGATTGCTGTTTACAAAGATGTCGTGGACGCGCAGCAACATAAAGAGATAGAGTTTTATGAAGTGTGGGGAGCTGCGTTGGATAATTGACGGCGCTAGTTAATAAGATATAAATAACTGTCTATAGGCTAATAAAAATGGATATTGATACATCATCACTAGAGTCCGCACGAAGAAATTTGGTGGTCCTTTCTACGGGTTTCATTTTGTTTGCGCTAGGAGATGCCCATTTAGGAAATCAAGAGCATGTTTCTACTATATCAGTACTTGCCAGCAGCATTACTTTTAAAAAACCACAAGTGCTAGCTTATTTTGCTTGGATTATGTTGGCTTGGTTTTTGTTGCGATTTTGGCAGTTTTCCAATCATAAGAATGATTGGCTTTCATATACGCATTCTATGTATAAGTCTGATCTCATGGGCAAATGGTTGAAACAAGAAACAAAGGACGGAACAAGTGCATATGACGGCGATACTTACCAACCCGTGTTTGGTTTATGGCAGTGGCAAGTAAAAGCAGGAACACGCAGCGCTCAAGAATTTTTTAAAATAAAACCTAATCAGGTATTTAGGAAATTAACATTGTTTTTATATATTGCATTTAAAACTGAAAAATTTGGACAATATTATTTTCCATATTTTATGGCGTTCTTTGCTGTCATTGCAAAACTGTTTTTTTAATCACAAAGGCATGGTATGTTTTTGATAGCAAAAACGTTCTGCTAACTATACTGTAAAAAATTTTCACAAAGAAAAGAATTATACCAATCGCTGCCCGACTGCAGTGAGTAACTTTTTGTCGTAATAGAAAGTTGCTAGCGTCGCTATCTTGTATAGGGGTGCTTTCCTCTTTGTTTTGTAACTCCTGTGATATTCACGCATTTGTCGATATTTGATTAATCACAATAAATAACGAAGGAGCATTCCCCTCGTGGCTCGCTGAGTGTTGCACGACTTGTCGGGGAAAACAAACAGGAAGTTTGTTTTAGTTCCGCCGCGACAAGGACGTCGCATCGGGACGACCCGTTACAAGTTGCGCAATACGAGGAGACTGCACGTGTTTGTTTACGCGCAGCGAGACATCGGGGAGAGTATTGATGAACAGGATGTTCGAATGCCGCGATTGCAGGGATGCAAGAGAGCGGCGTTTGGTGACTTTTTGTTACGACAGCAGATTTTTGCTCCTACAAAATCTGCATTCATGCCATCCATGGCAATCAAAGTTACTCGCTGTAGTCGCGTAGCGACAAGCGAAACGCTTCTGCTTTTATAAGAATATTCAATTTCTTGTTACGACAGCAGATTTTTGCTCCTGCAAAATCTGCATTCATGCCATCCATGGCAATCAAAGTTACTCGCTGTAGTCGCGCAGCGACGAGCGAAACGCTTTGTGTTGTATGGTGAAATATAAATGCATAATGAATTAAGTATTAATTTTTCCTAAATCATCTATTTTTAGATCGCGTCGCCTGTGGATAATGGTCAGCACATAGATATTTTTTTGATGAATTTGATAAATGATACGGTAGGAATAAACAGAAATTTCTCTTAAGGTTTCGTCATTTATTTCGGGAACAATTCTGCCTAATCGTGGCAATAAGTCGAGGGTGTTGGGTTTTGCGTAAATATCGTCAGTGACTTTTTTGGCGTAATGGACGGAATCGGAAGCAATGAAGTTGTAAATTTGTCGTAGGTCTTGTTTGGCGCTCAAGGTCCAAATTACCATTGATCCATCTCGCGGCGTAGGTCTCCGGCTGTGATAGTACGGCCTTCGCGGACATCGTTTTGACCTTTATGAACTTTGTCGATTACATATAGGCGGTACATAATTTCTTCCATATCAACGGCATCCGGTAATTGTTGGATAGCTTCAATGGCATTTTGTTTAGGTGTTTGCATATAAAACGCCTCAATTGAGTGGTTTTAGAATCAAATCGTTTTCTATGAAAAAGTATAGACTTTAGGGCGCAATAAGCAAAGCGTGAAATACTTGTAGGCCGCCTTACGTCGAATGTTTAGTTTTTATTCATATGCCGTGTTGCTGGCATTTCCGCTTTGTTCGGTTGGTATTGCACGGTAAACACATCAAACCCTTTTATAAGGTCTGCGATGTTTTTGCTAGGATCATTTTCAAATGCGTTAAAACCACAGCGTTCCATGAATTGCAGTTGATCACGCAGGACGTTACCGCCAGCGCGAATTTCTCCATTGAAGCCATAACGATTGCGTAGTAGATACGCTTGCGAGTAAGCGCGACCATCGCGGAATAAGGGAAAGTCTAAAACAATCAACGCGAAGTGCGCTAAGTCATCTTGCAGGCTGGTGACGTCGACATCATTCGGAATTTTTATGCCGAGTAATTGTGAATGTTTGATTAATTGTTCGCGCTGAATTTGCCAACGAGCGTAGGTGATGATGCTGTTTTCCGCGGGCAATGCGGTTTCGTCGTCTACGTAAACCCAGTTGTCATTTACTATTTTTCGATCACGAATTATTTTACTCATAGATGGCATCCTTAAATATTTGTATGCCGATACGATTGAACGTATCTATAAAACGCTCGCTTTCGATGCGGTGTTGGATGTAGACGTTTAATAATTTTTCCAGCGTGTTGGCGACTTCGTGTTTTTCGACGGCGGGACCTAATACTTTTCCGACCGCTGCGTTAAGGGATGCGTCGCCACCGAGTTGGATTTGATAAAACTCTACGCCTTTTTTATCAACACCTAAGATGCCGATGTGGCCCACATGATGATGACCGCAAGCATTGATGCAGCCTGACATTTTTAATTCGATTTCGCCGAGGTCGTATAAATAATCGAGTTTGTCGAATTTATCATTGATTTGTTTGGCGATGTCGATCGAGCCCGCATTCGCTAATGAACAAAAGTCTAAGCCCGGGCAGCAAATCATATCGTTGAGCGTGCCGATATTAGCCCATGCAAGATTTTGTTGGTCTAAGGCTTGCCACACTGCGAATAAATCGGCGTGTTTAACATCACCGAGCATGAGGTTCTGATTATGCGTGGTGCGAATTTGGCCGTAGCTATATTGTGTGGCTATTGCTGCTACTGCATCCATTTGCACATCGGTGATGTCGCCCGGTGCAATGGCGGGTGCTTTTAAGCTGATCCACACTGCACGATAACCGGCGACTTTATGATCGACGGTGTTGCGTTGTACCCAAGTTGCAAACAATAGATTGGTTTTTTTATGTTGTTCAAAACTTGTATCGCTAGCGGCTTGTGTGTCGTAAGTAAACGGCGTGAAGAATTTTTGGAAGTAACTAACACGTTCCATGTCGAGTTTGAGTGCGCCGGTTTTGATATGTGACCATTCGGTTTCGACGAGTTCGCCAAAACGTTTAATGCCTAAAGCGGTAACTAAAATTTTAATTCGTGCTTTGTAGATGTTGTCGCGACGCCCTTGCAAGTTGTACACGCGCAAGATGGCTTCTAAATACGATAACAAATCTTCTTTGGGTAAAAATTCGCGCACGACTTGACCAATGATGGGCGTGCGACCTAAGCCACCGCCGACTAATACTTTAAAGCCAATTTCATTTTGTGCATTGCGCACTAAATATAAACCGATGTCATGCACTTGTACGGCCGCGCGATCTTTGCCTTCCGCGCCACTGACGGCGATTTTAAATTTGCGTGGTAGATAACTAAACTCTGGATGAAACGTCGACCACTGACGAATGATTTCGCAATACGGCCGTGGATCTTCAATTTCATCTGTCGCAACACCGGCGAGTTGATCGGAGCTGACGTTGCGAATGCAGTTGCCACTGGTTTGAATGGCGTGCATTTCTACGCTGGCAAGATCTGCCAAGATATCGGGAACGGTTTCGAGTGCGGGCCAGTTGTATTGAATATTTTGCCGGGTGGTGAAGTGACCATAATTACGATCATACTTGCGCGCGATATGCGCGAGCATGTGCAATTGTTCGCTGGATAATAGACCATAGGGTATTGCTACGCGCAACATGGGTGCAAAACGTTGCACATACAAGCCATTCATTAACCGAAGTGGACGAAATTCTTCTTCCGTCAATTCTTTATTCAAATAACGTTGCGTTTGGTCGCGAAATTCTGCGACTCGTTGTGCAACAATTTGACTGTCAATGTCGTTATAACGATACATGGTCTATTTCCAATCTCAGGTTTAGCGTGCTGCGCTGTTTATTTGGCAGAAGCGCCGGTTAATTTAATTTCTACACGATCTTCAGCAGCAATGGTTTTATAGTACGCGCTGAGTATTTTTAATACTTCAGGGCGGCTAAAATTGTTGGGCACAGGCTGATCTTCCGATAATAATTTGCGTAGTTTGCTACCGGATAATAATAAGCGATGGCTGGCATCATGCGGACAGGTTTTGTCGGAGGCCATGCCTTCGCAAGCGTCACAGTAAAATGTCCAATCAAATTTCATGGCTTGAATTTGCAAAGCATCGGCAGGAATTTTGTCGAAAATAGTTTGCGCATCAAACGCGCCGTAATATTCACCTACACCGGCATGATCACGGCCAACGATTAAATACGCGCAGCCGTAGTTTTGGCGGAACACCGCGTGTAATAAAGCTTCGCGTGGTCCGGCGTAACGCATGTCTAGCGGATAACCTGCTTGAATCACGGTGCCTTTGACGAAATAGTTGTCGATCAGTGCATTGATGGCATTAACGCGGACATCCGCAGGAATATCGCCGGCTTTGAGTTTGCCAAGTAATGAATGAATGAGCACGCCGTCGGTGACTTCCACTGCGCATTTCACTAAATATTCATGTGAGCGATGCAAAGGGTTGCGGGTTTGAAAAGCGGTAACCCGATGCCAGCCGCGTTCGGCAAAAGCGGCGCGAGTTTCGGCCGGTGTCATGTAATGCTCGCCGTAAGTTTCGGGGAAACCGCCTTGTGATAACACTTTTACGGGGCCGGCAAGGTTGATCTCACCTTGATCCATGACCATTTTCACGCCCGGATGCTCAAGGTCTTGGGTAGCAAAGACTTCTTGGCATTCGAGTTTTTTATCAATACTGTATTTTTCGGTGAGCGTCAGCACGCCCATGATTTCATTGGTTTCGCTGCTGATTAAGGCGACGTCTGCGCCAATGTTGAGGCTGTCGGCGGTGGCTTTATCGGTCGAAAGGGTGATCGGAATGGGCCAGAACAAACCGTCAGCGGTGTGCATATTGCGGCAGACGCCTTCCCAGTCGGCCTTACCCATGAAGCCGGTTAAAGGCGTGAAACCGCCAATGCCGAGCATGATTAAATCGCCCACTTCACGTGAGCTAATGACGACTTTGGGTAAGCTGGCCGCACGGTGTTGTTCCGCACTTAAGGCGCTGCCGGTGAGTAATAGGGGTTTTAGTTCGCCGCCGCCGTGGGGTTTGATCAAGCCAGTCATGTATGCCTCTTTGAATACGCCGTGTTGTCGAATATTTACTTCCGCGCGGCGTGAGTCGGGGGAAGCAGGGCTGCGGCGAGATCGCCGGAGCAGGGGCGACACTATACCAAGCGGCTTTCAAAGCAAAAAGAATAAAAATGTATGAAGTTATACGTTAATCGATTAATTGATGGTTAATATGCGCGGCGGCTCATGAAAGAGCTGATTTAGCAGTCGCCGCAGCTTTATGCGGCATTAACACCAAGGGCTTGATTCAACGCCAGCATCTTGATTCATCGAGGAAGTAATTTGTCATGAGTACGCAAAAACATATTGTGATCGTGGGTGCCGGTGCGGGCGGTTTGGTATTGGCCACACGTTTGGGCAGAAAATACGGTGCGAAAAACCACTTGCGTATCACGTTAATTGATAAAAGCTTGACGCATATTTGGAAACCTTTGTTGCATGAAGTCGCTGCTGGAACCTTAACTTCTTTTGAAGATGAAATTAATTTGTTTGCGCACGGTGAACGTAATGGTTATGAGTTTAGCTTTGGCGAAATGATTGGTTTAGATAGAGCGAATAAAAAATTACAACTCGCAGAATTTCACGATGCTGCAGGTCGTGAAGTATTACCGGCGCGTGAAATGAGTTATGACCTTTTAGTATTAGCGGTTGGCAGTATGTGCAATGACTTTGGCGTGCCTGGCGTGAGTGAGCATGCGATATTTTTAGATAGTCGTGCGAATGCGGAAAGTTTTCATCAGCGTTTTCTGCACAGTTTATTGCGTAGTCATACGCGGCATTTGGCCGGTCAGTTACAAGAATTAAATATTGTGATTGTTGGTGGTGGCGCGACCGGTGTTGAATTAGCGGCTGAGCTGCAAGAGGTGATGACGAGCTTGCCTGACTATGGCATGGAAAATATTGATAAACAAAATGCGCGCATCTATTTAGTAGAAGCCGCGGGACGTTTGGTGTTGGCGCTGAATGAAACAGTGAGTCGGCGCGTAAAGCGTGAATTAGAAAAACTCGGCATCGAAGTAAAACTCAATACACAAATAAAAGAAGTTCAAACGCAAAGCGTGGTCACCGCCACCGGGCAAGTAATGGAAGCTCAGTTGGTAGTGTGGGCGGCGGGTGTTAAAGCGCCGGATTGGTTGAATACGCTGGGTTTAGAAAACAATCGCCTTAATCAGATTATTGTTAAACAAAATTTACAAAGTAGCGTAGATCCTAATATTTTTGTTTTTGGTGATTGCGCAGGTTTGCAATACGAAGAAGACGGTGTAATGGTGCGCGTACCGCCTTTGGCGCAAGCCGCAGCACAACAAGCGGAATATCTTGCGCGAGTGCTACCAGAATATTTAGCGACCGGCGTGATTAACAAATACTATTCATTTCACAATCAAGGTGCGTTTATTAGCATTGCCAGCGAAGGCGCGGTCGGCACTGTCATGGGTCGTTATATAAAGAGTATTGGTATTCAAGGTTTATTAGCGCGTTGGATTTATTTGGCTTTGTATCGCCGCCATCAATGGGTAGTGTTAGGCATGTGGACCACCGGCATCGCAATGATTAAAGATTTGTTGTCGCGTACCTTAGGCCCACGTTTAAAACTACATTAAGCTCAAATAGATTGATGATGGATGAATCGTTGATATGTGTTTAATCGTCTTGGCATTAGCGCAACATCCCGAGTATCCCTTGATACTGTTAGCTAATCGTGATGAATATTATGCGCGTCCTACTGCACCGTTGGCATGGTGGCAAGATCATGCGCAGATTTTGGCGGGACGTGATCTGCAAGCCGGCGGCAGTTGGTTAGGCATTAATCGCAACGGTTATATTGCCGCGTTAACTAATTTTCGGGAAGCGCCGCCGCTCCCAGGGATTCATTCGCGCGGTAAGATTGTGAGTGATTATTTACGCAATATAGATGACGCTAATAATATTCCTGATTTTATTAATGCTATCAAGCGTTCTGCTTATGCAGGTTTTAATGCCTTGTACGGCAATACTGCGGGTGAAATGTATTATTTTTCTAATCGCAGCAAAGAGGCGTATCAAAAATTAACGCCTGGAGTGTATGGTCTCAGCAATCATTTGTTAGATACTGATTGGCCAAAAGTACGCAGTATTAAGCAGTTGTTAGCGCAAGAATTGCAAGGAACGACTTTGGATGAAAGTGCTTTACTGAATTTGATGCGTGATACCACGCTGGCTAACGCCGATGAGCTGCCCGCTACGGGCGTGAGTTGGATACAAGAAAAAATGCTATCACCTATATTTATTAAAACAGCAGATTACGGCACACGTAGCACGTCGTTGCTAACGATTAATAAAGCGGGCCATATTAACTTTACTGAAATTGAATATTCGTCGCTGACTTTGAATTCTGACGTTATTACCAGACACGCTTTTGATTTTACGGTTTAGGCACGAAATCGAAGACATCATTAAGTTGCCAGTTATACGCATAACCATCAATTTTATTAAATTTTTGTAACTTTAATTTAAGCGCTGGACTAGCGTAACGTTGCAGCTGCGCAATAATAGCCGCATCGTTGCCGCCAAAATCTTCTGCGTACCATTTGTAGATAGTCGAAATGATTAAACGGTTGTTTTTAATAGTGACGCCACGGGAATGATTAATGTAGTTTTTGGCGCTATTGTTTAATAGATCTTGTAAGTTTGTACTCGTAAATGCTTGTGGGTTTAGATTAGGGCAGCCTAAAGAAGCGCAGTTAAGCGCGTAATGAATGCGGTTGTCTTGCCATTGAATTCTGAGGATACGATGCTCTATATCGTTGAGGCTCAGGTTTTTATTTTCAACTTTGATCAATTCTTTTTTCCAAGGCCCTGTGGAAAACCATCCAGAAATATTGATGTTGCGAATAGAGTCGGTAGGATAATGCTGTAAAATCACATTGACCGTGAGAGCGTTATATAAATTAATCCAATAAGCTAACTGTTCGTCGCGCGTTAATTTGCTAACACGCATGTTTTGTAATTGTTGTAAGTATTGTTGCAGATGTTTTTTGTCGGCAGCAGTAACCTTGGCATAACGTACACGATTAATGCCATCTGGATGAGTCACTACATATTCATCTAAAAATTGTTGCCACAACGCATGATCCACGCGATTGGACGCGATTTCTGCCGCCATGATCGGCGCGCTATTTAATGCACAAAACACTAAACTGTAGAATAACATCCAGTAAAAGCGCGGTCCGCGGATTGTCGCAAGTAACATATCAGATGCCTTATTCATAACAGTAAGCAAATATCTGTGTAACATGGATGTCGTTATACTGGCAATGGTTTAATGTGGTTAAAAATACTTTTTGAAATTATAAATCTATGCGAAAAATTATACATATCGATATGGATGCTTTTTTTGCAGCAGTGGAGCAGCTTGATTTTCCTGAATATCGACAACGTCCGGTCATTGTAGGCGGCCCACCGGATCGACGTGGAGTGGTTGCGGCCGCGAGTTATGAAGCGCGGCAATTTGGCATTCATTCGGCGATGCCCTCTTCACAGGCGTATCGTTTATGCCCGCATGCAATATTTACAGTGCCGCGTTTTGAGCGGTATCGAGAAGTCTCACGTCAGCTACAACATATTTTTCGGCAATATACCGATTTAGTAGAACCGCTTTCACTTGATGAAGCGTACCTTGATGTGACTCATGTGTGGGATGCGTCGGGTTCTGCGACGGCTTTAGCCAAAAAAATCCAGCAGGATATTTTTCAACAATTGCAGCTGACCGCATCGGCGGGTGTTTCTTATAATAAATTTCTTGCCAAAATTGCTTCCGATATTAATAAACCGAATGGCTTGTATGTGATCACGCCAGAAAAGGCACCAGCATTTATTGCAGCTTTGCCAATTGGGAAATTTTTTGGTATCGGCAAGGCAACCGAAGGAAAGTTACATAAGCTCGGCATTTATACAGGCGCAGATTTAAAAAACTGGGAGAAGGCTGAGCTCATTGCAAGTTTTGGTAAGTTGGGCGCGTATTGTTATGAGTTAGCACATGGCATTGATGATCGACCCGTGGTCAGTAATCGCGTGCGCAAATCTATAGGTAAAGAAATTACTTTTGAACAGGATTTGTCTAACCTTGATGCTATGCGCGGCATTTTAGAAGAGCTTGCGCACCAAGTATGGAGCGCTTTACAACGTCGGCGCTGTCGCGCTCGAACCTTGGTGATTAAAATAAAATATGCGGATTTTACCCAAATCACGCGGAGTCGCAGTTTTGAGCAAGGCTTAGATAATTTAAACGATACACTTTTGCCGATATCTGTTATTTTGGCTGAGTTGTTGGCAAGTACCGATGCTGCAACACAACCCGTACGATTGTTAGGTGTGACAGCAACCAATTTAATGACGAGTGATGCGCATGCGCGCGAACAATTACAGCTTTTTTAAATAGTTTATTGTATTAATAGTGGGCGAGTTAAATTTATGAAAATGCAAAATTTTTGTTTAGTGCTGATGATAATTAGTTTGTCAGCATGTCAAATATTTTCTCCGAAAACAGACGAACAAAAAAAAGCCAGTAGTCAGCAGCATTTGCAAAGCGTGCTCGCTAGTAAATACCGTTCTGCCGAACATAAAGCGCGTGATCGTTATCGCCATCCGTTAGAAACCTTACAGTTTTTTGATGTGCGTGAAGACATGACCGTCGTTGAAATTTGGCCGGCCGAAGGTTGGTATACAGAAATTTTGGCGCCGTATCTTAAAAAACACGGGACTTTTTATGCGGCGGGTTTTGAGAAAAACAGTGATATTGCTTTTTATACTGAAATGGCAGAAAAATTAGCCTTAAAATTTAAGCAACAACCTAAATTATATAAAAATGTAATCGTGACTGAATTACGGCCTTTGAAGAAATTAGATATTGCGCCGGCTAATTCAGCAGACAGAGTGCTAACTTTCCGCAATGTGCATAATTGGATGCGCATGGAAGGACATACGGAGTCGGTATTTGCGGCGATGTATAAAGCGTTAAAGCCAGGCGGTATTTTAGGTGTGGTCGAGCATCGTGGTGATGCAGGTATAGATCAAGATGCGTATGCCGAATCAGGTTATGTTACTGAAGCGTATGTTATCCAATTAGCTGAACAAGCAGGTTTTAAATTACTGGCGCGGTCAGACATTAATGCCAATCCTTTAGACACCAAAGATTATCCAGAAGGCGTCTGGGCGTTGCCGCCTACATTGCGTAAACACACGGGTGATGCGCGTTATCTGACAATTGGTGAATCGGATCGTATGACTTTAAAGTTTATCAAACTCGAATAGAATGTCGGCATTAATTATAAACATAACGAAACGTTAAATTAATCCGTGCAGTGATAGGGTGTCGTTGTTTGGGCAATTGATGTTGCCAATATTCTTGAGTGTCGCCCCGCATAATCAGCAGGCTGCCATGATTGAGCAACAACTTTAACGTGGAGTTCATTGTTCTATTTTTTTTCGGTCTTACCTGAAATTCACGACTTGCACCTAAACTAAGGGATGCAATAATCGGTTTTTGGCCTAAATTTTTTTCATCATCTGCATGCCAACCCATGCTGTCTTGTTGGTCACGATATAAATTAGCCAGCACCCCATTAAATTGAGTGCCGCTGATTTCCTCGATAATATTTTTAAGTTCAATAAGTTCGGGAATCCAATCATGATGCGGTTCAGTAAAACCTGAGTAGCGATAATTTATATTGGGGTCGGCATACCAAGCAGTGAGTCGCGGCATTAATTGAGTGCGACCAAAAAGTGTAATGCTGTGCTGAGTCCAGGGTATTTTTTGTAAGAGTTGCGCGAAATAATCAATATTGCTCGAGCAATCTGTTGTTAAGAATTGCGGATAATAGAATAACTCGGCGTTAGGCAAAACAATATGTTCTGCATGTGCAGTCCCCAGCATTATTTTAGCCGCGTGGTTGCAAGCGTCTGTCAGTATAAATTTTAATATGGTAATGCAGGCCTAATACGCCAAATACCGTAAGCGTCATGCCAATGGCGAGCAACAACATTGCTGCAGCAATAACAATTTTAACGTGGCGAACTAACCGTACTTGGGTAGTTTTGGCCATGGCTATTTGTTCTAGTTTCTCACCAATAGCGGTTTGTAATACGTCAATATCTTCGCGCAGTTTTTGAATTTGGCTTTCGGTGTAAAGAGGAGTTTCGGCAGCTTGTTGTTGGTTTACGTGATTAATACCGTTATCTAAAGCATTAACTTCTTGTTTTAAACTGTCTAAATCTAATTGCAATAAAATGTTTTCCCGAAAAACTTCTTCAGCACGGGGTTGAATATTGATTAAAACCTGCCATGCCAAGAAGGGAATAGTGACGACCATTAATAAGCCAATCAACACACAAATTTTGTAGATGGTTCTTAAGTTCATAAAGCAATCCCGGGCAAGCGAACATGATAGGGGGTGAGCTGAGATCTAGTATCTGCAGCTTGAGTCTTGATACTCGCACACAATATTAGTGTCCGCAATATTTTACGAAAAGGCCTATATATAAAGATAGATTATTTGGCAGTCGGAGCGGTGGTGGGTGTTTGGTCTTGTACGGGTGCGAGCGTCGACAACATAATTAAATTGCCCAAAAAGCTACGGACGCGCCAGTCATAAATTTCATTGTGGTCGGCGATGATTTTTTTGTCGACATAAATGAGCATATATGGATTGCGACCAATGCTGTGGTTCAGGTGCTTTAATACGGAACCTTGAAAACGAATGTCGCTGTTGGCTTCATCGTGTAACCAGCCTTGCCGAATATCATCTAAAGTGGCGAGCATTTGGCGCATATTTAAATCAGGCTGTACCGTTGAAGTATCGGGCATTAATTCATGCGTGCGGTAATCTTTAAAATGGCCAATGGCCATGCGATTGGCAGCCGTTTGATCAATTTCTTGTTGCTTATGTGATGCTTGATTTATGCGTGTGACTTTGCGATCGTTTTTAAACATGGTTGCAAAAAAACGACCCGCTGGAAAAGCATAACGTGTTGCTGTATCCGCTTCCGAAGTTAATACTGCTAACACGGGTAATTGCGAAGCAAAATAACTGCCGCGTGCGTTCGCCATATCACTGAGTGTGGCGAATTGCTGTGCTTCAAAAGCAGGATTGATTAACACCACTAAATCACCAAAGCCGCGAACATCTGAGCTAATGCCAGTAGGGCCGCGCGTATCGACAAAACGTTCCATTAATACTTGTGATAACGCTGAATAAACGACAGCACCACCAAAACTATGTCCAATAATAATTAAACGTGTTTGGCTGGAAGGATGTGATTGTTCCATCATTAATTTGGTATCACGAATTTCTTCCAAACGCGCAAACACTTCGGTAACACCGCCATGGCCAACGGCATGCGCGGCATTTTTGCGTGCCCAGAAAGTAGAATAGCGCAAGCCTGCAACATCAATTGATTCGCCGCGCCAACCGATGTATATGCCATAAACAATACGGGGTTTACGATTTGCAGCGCGTGCTTGTGCCGATTCTAAAAGACTGAGTTGTTGCAAAGATTTGCGAAACTCGGTGATATTATCATCACCTACACGGGCATTGTGATGCCAACCATGCACAAATACGGTTATCAAAATATCGTGCTGCGCTGCTTGTGCGGAAATATTATTGATCACTGCATTCATTTGAGCGCGATCGTGTAATTGACCTTGTTCATCAAACTCAATAAAACTTAACCAATAATTTTGCTGTGCATCATCATTCGTCGTGAGGGGTGTTATGTATTGCAGCGCATTAGTTTTGCATGTTTCATCGGGCGTGGGACTGGTGCAAATTTGATAGTTAGGTCGGTACATAACATTGCCAGCGCAACCGCTGAGCAATAATGCAAAGGCCGTAGTAATTATTGCGCAGCGATGAATAATGCGATGAGAATACATGGGCATAATAAATGTTAGCTGTTTCATTAAATGGTAAATTGCCACTGACCCTGACTTTCTTCTGTGCCACAGGCTTCAATCATGGCCCAGCCTAAGTAATAACCTAATTCACGATAGGCTTCAAATTGCACTTCGTTGAAAAATTGATCCGCTGTTGGTTCATGCGGAAATTCAGGATGCGAGCCTTTGTAGCTGAAAATATCGACGGATTGTTTGTGCGTCAAGGTTGATTTGACGTAAATAATTTTGCCTTCGCTGCCATCCGCATATTCAATACGACCTAAGGCAAAGCCATGGCGTGCTAATTTAAAACGGTCATTGAGTACGTCGCTTTCTGTAGCGCTGCTGGGCATAAGGTTGGTTAAATTATAAACAGGATGTTCAAATTTAATGCCAGTGCCAAAATCTACGCGTGCACGTTCGACAGCATTGCCTAAATCATCAAAACGAAATTCCGGATCTGCGCCACCATCAACAATCACAATCAATTTCAGTTGGCGACGAATTAATTCATATAAACCTAAATTATCAAAATGACCGCCATCGGTGAGTTCAATGTGACGATGAGTTTCGCGCAAGTGCCCACCTAAAATTCCGCCTTTAATAATGCCAGGATATAAAAAATTAGGTTTGAAAATAACTTTGTTCACAAAGGCGGGATTATTAGCCCAATAACCTAAGCGTAAATTAAGTAAGTTAAACAAGGTAGAAACAATGCGATTGTGCGTTAAGCCGCCGCCATTGTTGCCCGCGTTAGGATTAAATGATGCACCCGAAATAGCCATGGCGGTAGCGAGCGTCATGCCACTGCTGTTACCTGCTTTCATGTATTGCGAGGTTTGTGCCCAACCGGTGGCGTCGGAGCCACAATATAAGGGTGAAAATAAAAAACTATCACCGCCACGACCACGATATTTAGTTTCTAAAGAATCTGTTAATACTACATTTGCACCTATTAAATGATAAGGACGTTCGTTAGGTGTTTGGCACATGGTTTCTAATAAAGCAATGTCAGCATCAGTAGAAAGTTGCCAACGATTTTGTCTAACTGATTCGAGATTAGGTAAAAATGTTTCCATTAAGCGATCACGATACATGCGGTGTAAACCGAGATAATTGGTATTAACGGCGACACCTAAAATCACACTCGTAATAACAATAACGCTACTAAACAGAGCAGTGTAGTCGCTGGTGAGTACCCAGCTTGCAATTGTGTAAGCGCCAAACGCTAAACCATAAAGAATAAATCCAGAAGCAATCATATCGAGTGAAGCGGTAATAATATTCGGACGCTTCTCTTTTTTGTCGCGTTGCCCGCGTTGGAAAAATCCCCAAGCACTGCCTAATACCGTTAAGGTGCCGGCGGCTTGTAATTTAGCGTTTAAAGTTTCTAGCCAGCCATAAGTGTAGGGTAATAAGCCGACGATAAAAAATAACAAACCCATTGAAAGTAGTTTGCCTTGAGATATTTGTGCCCACGTCCGCAAACGATAACGAAATGAAGAGTTGTCAGTACTCCAGCGTGTGCTGAGTGCATAAATAAAACTACCAATAATATAAGCGACTAAACTTAAGGTGGCGACAGTAATAGGCAGATTGTTAAAAGTAGGTTGCAATTTTGCAGGCAAACCAATGACGCTCACATCGACTGATTCAAAAATATTGAGCGTGATTAATAATAAGAAGGCACTAATAAATAATAAAAAATAAGTTGTTAATGACACTAGCGTGGCACGTAATGCTAATCCAATTAAAGCCCACCCATTTAAGCCTTGGCCAGGTGTCAGATAGGTTCCATGTTGACGAATAAAATTGAGGATTGCATTGTGGTCATGAACGGCGGGGGTATTTAACTGTTGGCCTTGGCGTGCACCCGCGCGAGGTCTCCCAAAAGGAAAATTATCGGCATCAACACCCGCGAGATGTTGATCGGGTAAACCTTGTTTTAAAAACCACGTCAGCGCGCTACCAATATAACCGCCGCCGGATACGGTTGATAAATAATCAAATTTTTTCATCAAACCAGCAGCTACTAATGCTTGCATTACGCCTAATCCTAAAGAAGAGGAACGTATGCCGCCGCCGGAAATTGCGAATGCGCTATAGTTTGGATCTGAGATATTGGCACGTTGTCGTGCATTTTTAATGTGTTGTTGTTCTGCCGCAATGAGATCGGCACTGTTGCGTGTGCAATGCTCCGCCATGGAACTGTCCTTAGTTTTCAGATGTGAGTGAATGTGTCGTTCCTGTTAAAAAATAATTAAGACAGGGATTCAGCACAATTTTTATTATGAGTCGCGAACTTTAGACGGTTGCACGATTGAAGTAAAGTCATCACCCCCACGACTTCCATGGTGTTTTTTACCTTCTATTTTGGAGGGTCGTGTTGTCAGTGAATGACGTAAAAGCATGTAAGAATTTTGAATTTCTAGAGTGACTCGTTTATGATGCGGGTCGCTGACAGGGATGGAAGTGGTTTTATCTTACAAGGCTCTTTTCCCTTCTGCTTAATCACATCATCACGTTGTAATATTTTGCGTGGCTATGTCAATTTAAAATAATAGTGTTGAGTTTTCGTCGTGGCTCTGCTTCTTTAATTTACAGAATGCACAGTTTACGTCTGACCATCTACACCTTCATCGCTTGTATATTAAGGAGTCTTTATGTCAAAGAAAAAATGGCTAGTTGTGCTGGTACTTGCCGGCATTGCGATTGGCGCATGGTTATGGTTGAGCAAACAACATGATCCCATTGATACACCGATGGCTCAAGGCAAAACGCCTGCCGATTTTCCACAAACAGCGAGTGCTTGGTTCGATGCGATGGATGGCGGCGTGGTCTTATCAGATGAAGAACGTAAAGGTCGTAACACGTGGTTGTTATGGACGGGTGGTAATCAAGAATTTTGGAATTATATGTCGACCCATAGTTTTGGTTCGGTCGACTTATTAAAAATATTAGATAGTCGTAAGCGCGGTAGTCGTTTTGCATGGTATGGGATGATGAATGATCCCGATATGAAACAAGCGATTGCACCTGATGAATTTGGTTTGTGGATGGACGTGCCTAAAGATAAATTAGCCGCTGATGTTGATCCTACAGTGTATGGATATCCTTCCGGAATTGTAGGTTTGCGGGTTTATCCTAATCCTGACTTCGACGCAAAAGCGAAAGCGAAATGGGACGCTACTCGTTATTACACCGATCAAACTTATTATTACGACACTAAATTAGTACGCCCTTATCAAATTGGTATGAGCTGTGCATTTTGCCATGTGTCATTCCATCCAGTGCATCCACCGAAAGATTTAGAAGCGCCTGAATGGGCAAATTTATCTAATAATATTGGCGCGGAATATTTATGGATTAACCGCATATTTGGTTATGACTTAAAACCGAATAACTTTGTGTGGCAGTTATTTAATACAAGCCCACCGGGTGCATTAGATACGTCGTTTATTGCCACGGATAATATTAATAATCCGCGCACGATGAATGCTATTTTTAATGTAGGCGCACGTTTAGGTACAGGTCATTTAGAAAAACAAGCGGGCGGTGCTTTAGATTTGCCTGATCATAAACCTGAAATGTTGGTTCCACATATTCTTAAAGATGGTTCTGACTCTGTCGGTATCATTGGCGCATTGAGTCGTGTGTATGTGAATATTGGTCAGTTTCATCAGCAGTGGTTAAAAAATCACAATGCGATTTTGGGCGGTAAACCACAAACACCTTTTGAAGTTACAAAAGCCCAGAAAAATTCTGTGTATTGGCAATCTACTGCTGAGCGGGTAGGTCCTTTAGCGGCTTATTTTGTAAAAGCCGCGGGTCCTATGTATTTAAAAGATGCAGAAAGTGGCGAGACGTTTTTATCAAAAGATCAAACCCAACTCGCTACCGGTAAACAATTGTTTGCAGACAATTGCGCTGAGTGTCATTCCAGTAAGCAACCCACTGCTGCGCGTGGTTCGGAAGCTTATAAAACCGACATGCGTGTCATTGTCGCGGCGCCGGATTTCTTGGATAACAATTATTTATCAACCGATGAACGCATTGCCGTTAGTGAACTTAAAACCAATGCATGTAGTGCTTTATCGACAAATGCTATGCGCGGCAATGTATGGGATAACTTCTCTTCTGAAACCTATAAGACGTTGCCTTCGGTAGGCCAGATTGAAGTTCAGCATCCATTAACCGGTGAAAAGCGCATGTTTGATATGCCGGCGGGTGGGCCTGGTTATACACGCGTACCTTCATTAGTTACTGCATGGGCAACTGCACCGTTCTTCCATAACAATGCCTTGGGTTTATATAACCAAGATCCTAGCGTGACGGGTCGTCTTGCGGCTTACAATGATGCAATGGAAAAAATGCTGTGGCCAGAAAAGCGCAAAGGTATGGATTCTATTTATCGGACCACTGAAGAAAGCTGGATCCGCATTCATACAAACTTTGTACCAGCGGCTTTACGTCCTTTGTTAAAAGAACTAACCGATGATGAAAATCATATTGTGTTGGGACCTATTCCTAAAGGTACACCGGTTAATTTGTTAGCGAGTATTGATTTAAACTTAAAAGATCAAGAAAAGCTGAAAACCACCATTCAAACTTTGATTAAAGTTAAAAAAGGCCTGAAGAAGATTCATAAAGAAAATTTGACGGGTGATGCTGCTACTGAAGTATTAAAAGAATTGGTGGATCCTTTGTTAGCTATTAGCAAGTGCCCCGATTTTGTTACGGATCGTGGTCATTATTACGGTGCTGAATTAGCTGATACGGATAAAAAAGCATTAATAGAATTCGTTAAAACGTTTTAATTTTAGAATGATGATTAGGCTGGTCGCTGTAATGGCGGCTAGCCTTTTTTTTATAATATTTTCTATAAGGAATTTGTTTATGGCTGATGTTAAAAAAACGCCTGAATTTGATTATGTAGTCGTAGGCTCTGGGGCGGGCGGCGGACCTTTAGCGGCTAATCTTGCGAAAGCCGGTTATAAAGTATTGTTGTTAGAAGCCTGTGGTGATGAAGAGCCGTGGCATTATCAAGTGCCGGTATTTCATCCTTTAGCATCAGAAGATGAAACCTTACGTTGGGATTATTTTGTCCGTCACTATGCGGATGACGCGCAACAAAAACGTGATAGTAAATATACGGCTGCGAAAGATGGTGTGTTATATCCGCGTTCCGGTACGTTAGGAGGTTGCACAGCGCATAATGCAATGATCACTGTGTATCCACATAACAGTGATTGGGATTACATTGCTAATCTAACCGGTGATAAATCTTGGCAAGCCGATAAAATGCGTAATTATTTCCAACGTTTTGAAAATAATCATGCACACCCCGTGCGTCGTTGGTTGGCGAAATGTTTTGGTTGGAATCCCGCGCGTTATGGATTTGATGGTTGGCTGCATTCCAGTATGCCCAATCCTAGTTTAAACATTTTAAAAGATAGAGCATTGTTGGAATTGTTAAAACATTCAGCGGCGAAAGCGATTAAACAATTAGGTCGTCCGGTTGAAAGAATCAAACAAGGCTTAACGGGTTTGTTAGATCCTAATGATTGGCGTTTGGTAAAACAAAGTGCGGAAGGTTTGCGTTATACGCCGTTAGCTATTAAAAATGGTAAACGTATGGGCACACGCGATTACATTCGTAAAATTGCAGCACTGCATCCTGATAAATTAACTATTCGCACGCATGCTTTAGTCAGTCGTGTATTGTTAGATACTAATAACAACGCTATTGGAGTGGAGTATCAGCTAGGTAAAAGTTTATATCGCGCGGATCCACGTGCGCCGAGTGCTACTGTTAATAGTATTGAACAAGTGTATGTAAATAAAGAAGTCATTCTTGCGGGCGGCGCATTTAATACGCCGCAGTTGTTAATGTTGTCGGGTATTGGACCGCGTGCGGAATTACAAAAGCATGGCATTGAAGTAAAAATAGATTTACCGGGCGTAGGTCGTAATTTACAAGACCGTTATGAAGTAGGTGTGGTAAACGAAATGAAAGCGCCGTTTTCTTTATTAGAAGGCGCGACTTTTCGTGGGCCGGCTAATGATGACGAACAACCCGATCCTATTTTTGCGCAATGGAAAAAAGGCAAAGGTGTTTACACGACCAATGGCGCAGTTTTAGCGGTGATTACTAAATCAGCACCGGCGCGTCCAGAACCGGATTTATTTATTTTTGGTTTGGCGGGTAATTTTTATGGATATTTTCCGGGGTACGCAAAAATTATTACAGAAGGCCATAATTACTTTACCTGGGCGATTTTAAAAGCGCATACCAACAATACGGCAGGTACAGTAACGTTACGTTCGGCGGATCCTCGTGATGTACCGGATATTAATTTCCGTTATTTTGATGAAGGTAATGATGCGGCTGGCGAAGATTTGGAATCCGTTATTAAAGGCATCGAATTTGTGCGTAGCATGACGGAAGCCACCACCTCAGTTATGAAACAAGAAATTGTACCCGGCCCCGCGGTACAAACTCGCGAACAAATTGGTCAATTCATTAAAGATAATGCGTGGGGTCATCATGCGTCTTGTACCTGTAAAATTGGCACTGACAACGATCCGATGGCGGTATTGGATAGCAACTTCCGCGTGCGCGGTGTTAAAAATTTACGGGTAGTGGATGCTTCGGTATTTCCAAAAATTCCTGGGTTTTTTATTGTTTCATGTGTGTATATGATCAGTGAAAAAGCCTCGGATGTAATTTTGGCCGATGCTAAGTCTATACATTAAACAAATTTATATTTTTACTAAAAAAGCCCGTGAATTTATTCATGGGCTTTTTTTATGGATTATTCAATGACGAGTAAGCTCGGTATTAAACCTAATTCGTGTTTTATTTTCAGCGCGATTTTGGTGGCTTCCCATTTATTTAAAGTTTGATTGCCTTTAACGATCATGTATTGCACGCCAGACTCAACCGCTACTGCGTCGGGGATTTGAGTTTTTAATTCGGCCAATTTTTGCAACGCGTCCTCTTTAGTTGTGAATTGCCCTAATACAACAACATACATTGTCTTATCAAACTGAAAACCGGGATTAAAGTTTTGATTAGATTGAATGACTTGTTGAGTATTTTGTGCCCATGCGACACCTAGCGGATTTAATGAGGCACTGGGTTGCACTGCTTGATTAGTAGCGGGTGAGATATTTTCATCTGCTGAAATAATGCGTAGCGGTGTGTTTTGACTCGGCAGTGTCGTAATGCCTTCTTGTTGTCCTACTTGCGTCACAAAACTTTCCATTTTTTCATGCGTTTTTTGCGCTTGACTCGATACCATCGTGGTATTAAATGCGCCTGCAACTAAAGCTGGAATCGCGAGCGCCGCAAAAAATGTTTCTTTAGGTGTGCGTGCCACACCATATTCTAAAATCAACACAACGGTACCGATTAAGGCGCCAAATAAACCTACGATGGCCAGATAGTCGGGAGTAAATGCCGTTATCAACGAAATATTGTCATTGGTTAATAAGGCAGATAAACGCGGAATACTGATGGCTGCAATGCCGGCAGCAAAGCCGATGATAAATTTTGCGGCGGGTGCTTCTACCAAACGTGCGGGTAATAACATAGGCGTAGCGCTGCTAGGTTCTGACATAAAGATTCTTCCCTGAAGTAGATTTGATAGAGACTGATATTAGGTAACGGTAATATTTTTATGGGTGTGTGAAAATCACAGACGATTTTCGTGGAGCGCGGCAGGAATTGCAAGAGACTTATAATCAGTGCCAATAAAAACGGCGGGTTTAAGACCCGCCGTAGTAAAGCTCACGCCATCCTTGGCGCATCACCTGAGATCGTTGGTCGATCTCTTATAGCATTAGAGTCAATCGTTTACGTTTTATGCGTGCTAATAAAACGTATGGGGTACGCTTTAAAAGCTGAGTCCAATAAACCGGGAATAATGTCATTACGCGCGGTGTTGCTAATATTGTTAAGCGCAGCCGCGTTTAATGCTTGTGGTAACAGCTGTGTATCACGTGCGGCTGGGCTCGCTTGGATTTGCTGATATAACGCTAATCCTACTTGATGTTGATAATGAAGATTTTTCATGGTCGTCATTACCAGTTTAAAGCGCCGCCAGTTTGATATTCGGTCACACGTGTTTCAAAGAAATTCTTTTCTTTTTTCAAATCCAGCACTTCCGACATCCATGGGAATGGATTGCTGACACCCGGATATATTTCCGCTAAACCAATTTGCGCGCAGCGACGATTGGCGATGAATTGTAAATATTCTTCAAACATCGGCGCATTCAAGCCTAAGATGCCGCGTGGCATGGTGTCATGCGCATAACGTGTTTCCATTTCGACACCATCACGAATCATGGCGACAATTTCTTCTTTGAAAGACGTAGTCCACAAATGTGGATTTTCGATTTTGATTTGGTTGATCACATCAATGCCAAAATTCATGTGCATGGATTCATCACGCATGATGTATTGGAATTGTTCAGAGACGCCGGTCATTTTATTGCGTCTACCCATAGACAAAATTTGGGTGAAACCGACGTAGAAGAAAATGCCTTCGAAAATCACATAGAACGCGATTAAGTCGCGTAATAAACGTTGATCATCTTGTGGCGTGCCGGTGAAGAAGGTGGGATCCGCTAAGCTATGCGTGTATGGCAATGCCCATTCGGCTTTGGCTGCGACTGACGGCAATTCGCGATACATATTAAAAACTTCAGCTTCATCTAAACCTAAAGATTCAATGCAGTATTGATAAGCATGGGTATGCAAAGCTTCTTCAAACGCTTGACGCAGTAAATATTGGCGGCATTCAGGATTGGTGATGTGGCGATACACGGCCAGCACTAAATTATTTGCCACTAAAGAATCAGCGGTAGAGAAAAATCCTAAGTTACGCTTAATAACCATGCGTTCGTCTTCGGTTAAACCATTTGGGTTTTTCCATAACGCGATGTCAGCCGACATGTTTACTTCTTGCGGCATCCAATGATTAGCGCAAGCGTCGAGATATTTTTGCCAAGCCCATTGATATTTAAACGGCACTAATTGATTTAAATCAGCACGACAGTTAATGATTTTTTTGTCATCTA
Source organism: Gammaproteobacteria bacterium (assembly GCA_013817245.1). Lineage (NCBI taxonomy): Bacteria > Pseudomonadati > Pseudomonadota > Gammaproteobacteria > Gammaproteobacteria bacterium. Next base: position 72,465 of record JACDDA010000007.1, on the reverse strand, counting down.
CTTGAATGCGCGCCGCGCCCATTTCAATGCGTTCTAAACCGGTTATGCCAGCATGTGCGCTGTTAGTCGCGGTATTATCTTCAGCAGCCTGTAATTCTTGTAATGCGGCCGCCATAATGACCGGCGCAGTAATTGAAATGGGCGTGGCTTTGTTTGGTGTAGGGTTTGCAGCAGGATTGGTTTTTTTGCCAATGCTTTCAATATCATCCCAGTTCAACATAATGTTCATCCTCTTTTCTAAATGTTGCGTCGTAGCGCAACAGTGTTACGTGTGAATTTTGCTAAACGCGATTAATGCGTTCTAATAATTTGTGTACCTTGCGTTCCCACTGCGGCATTTCACGAATAAACCGTTTGCTGCCGCGATGAGGCTTGCTGATATCATGACCACCACTGCTTAACAACACGCTGCGTTGTTGTTCCCAATAAACCAATGATTGTGCAATCACTGGGTTATGGGGTGCCGATTCGTGAGTGACAGCTACTGACATGCCTCACACTCAGGATCTAATAATGAACAAGCTTTAGGTGCATCTGCGTTATCGCCGTTAATGCCCGCTAAAGGATCATCTATAAAAGCATTCGCATTAGTTTTAGTTTGGGCTTTGACCGCAGGTGCGTCTTGCACCGCATTTAATTTATTGTCACGACCGGCCATGGTGCTTTTCTCAACATGGGTTGCGCCGGTTGAACGCAGGTAATAAGTAGTTTTTAAACCACGAATCCACGCGAGTTTGTACAGGCTATCCATTTTTTGGCCAGACGGTTCAGACATGTATAAGTTGAGTGATTGCGCTTGATCTAGCCATTTTTGACGACGACTAGCGGCTTCAATTAACCAACGTGGATCCATTTCAAAAGCAGTGGAATACAAGGCTTTTAAATCGGCAGGAATGCGATCAATGGGATGAACGCTACCATCAAAATATTTCAAATCATTGACCATGACCTCGTCCCATAAACCGCGACTTTTTAAATCGTCAATTAAGTAGGGATTGACCACGGTGAATTCACCCGACAAATTCGATTTAACAAATAGATTTTGATAGGTGGGTTCAATGGATTGGCTGACGCCACAAATATTTGAAATAGTGGCGGTAGGGGCAATTGCCATCGTGTTGGAATTGCGCATACCGACGTTTTGTACGCGATCACGTAAATCATCCCAGTCTAAAGTACTGGAAGTATCCATTTGCAAATATTCGCCACGATTTTCTTTTAGCAAACGCACAGAGTCGAGAGGCAAAATGCCTTGATCCCATAAAGAACCGCTAAAGGTCGGATAAGCGCCGCGTTCTTCAGCTAAATCGGTTGACGCTTTAATCGTGAAATAACTAATTGCTTCCATTGAATGATCAGCAAATTCAACTGCTTCATTTGAAGCATAAGCGAGACGCATTTTATAAAGCGCATCTTGGAAACCCATGAGGCCTAAACCCACAGGACGATGACGTAAATTAGAACGGCGGGCTTCGGGTACGCTGTAATAATTGTAATCAATCACGTTATCTAACATGCGCATCGCGGTGTTAATAGTTTTTTCTAACTTAGCTAAATCCAAACCATTCTCGTTGACATGTTGTGCCATGTTTATCGAACCTAAATTGCACACAGCAATTTCAGTGTCGGAGGTATTTAAAGTAATTTCGGTGCATAAATTAGATGAATGCACGACACCAATATGCTGTTGTGGGCTACGCAAATTGCAAGGATCTTTGAAGGTTATCCAAGGATGGCCGGTTTCAAATAACATACCTAACATTTTGCGCCATAAATCTACTGCGCGAATGCGTTTGAAATTTTTGATTTCGCCGCGATCTACTTTGGTTTCGTAGGCTTCGTAACGCGCTTGAAATTTTTTGCCGTACAAATCATGTAAATCAGGCACGTCATCCGGTGAAAATAAAGTCCACTGACCTTCTTCACAGACGCGTTGCATAAATAAATCAGGAATCCAGTTGGCGGTATTCATGTCATGAGTACGACGACGATCATCACCGGTGTTTTTGCGTAATTCGAAAAACTCTTCAGCATCTAAATGCCAGGTTTCTAAATAAGCGCACATGGCACCTTTGCGTTTGCCGCCTTGATTAACCGCAACGGCCGTATCATTGGCAACTTTTAAGAACGGTACGATACCTTGTGATTTGCCATTAGTACCTTTGATATGTGCGCCCATCGCGCGAACACGCGTCCAGTCATTACCTAAACCGCCGGCAAATTTTGACAACATCGCATCATCAGTAATGGATTTGAAAATACCTTTCAAATCATCCGGAATGGTTGTTAAGTAACAGCTGGATAATTGCGGACGCAAAGTGCCAGAGTTAAATAAAGTAGGCGTTGAACTCATGAAGTCGAAAGAGGATAACAAGTGATAAAATTCAATGGCGCGATCTTCACGATCAACTTCGTTAATCGCCAAACCCATCGCGACGCGCATAAAGAAAGCTTGCGGTAATTCAAAACGAATATCGTCATGATGCAAGAAATAACGATCATATAAGGTTTGCAAACCTAAATAGGTAAACTGTTGGTCGCGTTCTGCATTTAATGCGCGACCTAGTTTGTTGAGATCGTAACGGGTTAATTCACTATCCAGTAATTCCACTGCAGCGGCTTTTTCGATGTAGTGTTTGAAGTATTCGGGATAACGTTCTTTCATTTCGCTATGGGTAGCGGTGTTAGCACCATCGCCAACAAATGTCAGTGCTTCGGTGCGCAAGGTATCTAGTAATAAACGAGCGGCGACAAACGAATAATTAGGTTCTTTTTCAATCCAGATGCGGGCACTCATGGCTAAGGCGTGACCCACTTCTTTTTGTGGAATGCCGTCGTATAAATTCCGCAAGGTTTCACTAATGACGATATCCGCATCAACCGCGTCTAGTTTGGAGCAGGCTTCGTTCACGACCGCGTGAATGCGATCCATATCTAATGGTGCACGTTGACCATTGGCGAGCGTGACATTGAGCGTTGAGGTTTTTTGTGCTTGTGCGGTTTTAGGTTTTTTGCTGTCAGCGGCCGCGCGTTCGCGGGCGCGTTCTTCACGATACAGCACATAAGCGCGGGCAATTTTATGATGGCCGTCGCGCATTAAAACCAATTCGACTTGGTCTTGTACGTCTTCTATATGGAAAGTGCCGCCGTCGGGTTGACGACGTTGTAAGGCATTCATGACGTGGTTGGTCAAGGCCGCAGCGACATCATGGATGCGGCGTGAAGCAGCAGCGCTACTACCTTCCACGGCTAAAAAAGCTTTGGTGATAGCGACATTAATTTTTTGGCTATCAAACCCGGTGACTTTGCCATTACGGCGAATCACCCGATATAAACCCGGCGCGGTGACCGAGATTTCCGAGGTGCTAGGTAATTGAGTTAATGCCTCATCGGCTGGAGGCTGGGTTACTGCCGTGTTAACCGCGCTTGATTCAGTTTGCATTGTCGTCCTTATAATTTGACTGGCAATCTAGGCAACTAGATTGCGGCGTTACGAAAAAAATACCCTGCGAACCTTCGCTATAGCAGTGGCGGATCTTATATGAAAATCGCCCACGCAAGGTCTCTCAAAATTGGTTGACCACTATAGAATGTGTCTTGATACTCGGTCAAGCACAATATAGTGTGTTTTCCAGGTTTGTAAGCTGAGTATAAGATGTGGATAAGTTAAGGGTAAGTCGCTTATTTCGCGGCATAATAGAGGCAGCCTCGGTCTGGCGCGGTTTTGTAAGAGTGGTAGAGATTTAATAGATATCTGCGATGAATAAGCCTTCAGATGAATGGTAATGAAATGCTTAAAAAATTAATGAGGAGAGATAAAGTCCGTGCGCATTGGGATTGATCTAGGTGGTAGCAAAATAGAAGGCGTGGCGTTGGATGCGCAAGGTAATGAGTGTTGGCGGAATCGTGTGGCGACGCCGCAAGGTGATTATCGAGCGATTATTGTGGCGATCAGCGAATTGCTCCAGCGTATTGAACAAGCAACCGGCACTACTCGGCCAAACAATACGATTGGGATTGGAATGCCCGGGACTATTGCTTCGCATAGCGGCTTAATTAAAAACTCCAATACCATAGTGTTAAATGGCCAAGCCTTTTTGCACGATCTAGAAACTCACTTGCAGCAGCCGGTGCGGATCAGTAATGACGCGAACTGTTTTGCTTTATCGGAAGCCACAGACGGTGCAGCGGTCGGTGCATCCGTCGTCTTCGGTGTGATTATAGGTACCGGCACCGGTGCGGGTGTCGTGGTAAATGGCCATGTATTGCAAGGTCCTAATGGTATTGCAGGGGAGTGGGGACACAATCCTTTACCGTGGCCGCGTGATGATGAACGTCCTGGTCGACCTTGTTATTGTGGTCAATATGGTTGTTTAGAAACATTTTTATCGGGTCCCGGTTGCGCTGCTGATTTTTACCAATTAACGGGTGAGTCCTTAGCAGCCGAGCAGATTGTGGCGTTAGCCGCTGTCGGTGAGATGCGCGCAGAAACGGTGATGCGACGTTATGTCGATCGTATGGCGCGAGGTTTAGCGCACGTGATTAATATTTTAGATCCTGATGTGATTGTGCTCGGCGGTGGCATGTCCAACATCGCACGTTTGTATACCGAAGTGCCGGCGTTGTGGGGCAGTTATGTATTTTCCGATCAGGTTAATACGCGCTTGCTGCCGCCGCGTCACGGTGATGCTTCGGGTGTGCGCGGCGCAGCGTGTTTATGGGATAAGGATTGATCGATACCGATGCCGATATATGTTCGTGTTTCATCACTAGTTATTTTTGCGCATGCAGTGAGATTTATTCAGGCGCGAATTTACTGAAAAAACGCAAACTCCATAAACGAAAACGTTCGATATAAATATACGCAGCCGGTACTACTACTAAAGTTAAAACGGTAGAAGAAATTAATCCTCCAATAACCGCAATGCCCATGCTGGTGCGTTGACTACTGGCTTCATTCAAACCAATTGCAACCGGCAACATGCCCGCAATTAATGCTACTGACGTCATAATAATGGGACGCAGACGAGTTTTACCCGCGGCGATAATACCCTCTGCAATAGATTCCCCTTGGTCGGTCATTTGTTTGATGTAATCAACCAACAAAATGGAATTTTTGGTGGCGATCCCTAATAACAAAATAGTCCCGATCATAGAAAAAATATCCAGCGATGAACCGGTAATAGCTAAACCATAAAATGCGCCGCAAATCGCTAAAGGCAATACCAACATAATAGTGAAAGGCGTGATAAATGATTCGTACAAGCTGGCGAGTACAAAATAAATAAAAATGACGGCAAGCAACATCGCGATGCTAATGTTTTTATTTAACTCTTCAAAATTTTCTGCTTGACCAACAAATTCATAACGAATATTGGGCGGTACTTTGGTTTCGCCAGTGCTTAAATATTTTTTCACGTCGGCAATAGCGCGCGCCATACCCAGCCCGTCAGGATTTAATTCGGCCGAGACTTGAATGTAGCGACCTCGGTCTTGACGATAAATAGTAGCAGGGCCGTCGGTTTCGGTAGATTTGGCGACATCCGATAATTTAATTAGACGATTATTAAAATTAGGAACGTATGTTGTGGAAAAGTTTTCTTTAAGATTACGCTGCTCGGGTAATAAACGTACGCGAATATCATATTCGTGAGCATTCGCTCGAAACATTGCCGGCACGCTACCTTCAATATGAGTGCGTAGTTCTTGTCCTAATTGTTGCGTGGAAACACCCAGTATCTTGGCGCGTTGTTGGTCGAGCACTACGCGAAGTTCGGGTTTGCCGGGCCGATAACTAATATCTACATCTTTTAAATCAGGATGATTTTTAATATGTTCATATAAATCAGTGGCGATTTTTTGAGTTTGTTGTAAATCTTCCCCAATAATGCTGACATTAAAAGGTTGTTCGTCTTCACCCATTGCGGTGGGATCTTGTACTTTAGGCGACGCATAGGCGTAAGGTGCAACGATGCCGCGCGCTATTTCTTTGAACTCTGAGGTGTTCATGCTGCGCATTTTGCGCGGCACTAGCTGTACATAAATATTGGCTTCATTAGGTTCACCGTTATTGCCGCCCACTGCCATTACTGTACGAGTAACTTCGCTGCGTTGACGTAATTCACGATCAATAGCGTCAGCGACTTTATTTGTTTGTTGTAAATCAGTGCCAGGCGGCATATCCATGGTAACCATGAATTCACCTGTATCTGCAGGCGGCAAAAATGTTTTTGGTACGCTGGCAATCGCAAAGAAACTGAAAACAAATATCGCTAATGCAATGCTTAATACGAGCAAGGGCCAACGTAAAGTAAAGTGTAAGGTTTTCACATAAAAATTTTCTAAATGAGTTTGGCCGCGCTCAAAACTATCCGTCACATATCCAATTCCGCGGCTGATAAAATTACGTCGAACGGCAGGTGCATTGCGACCGGCTAAATAGGCTGACAACATCGGCGCCATCGTGAATGCATCTAATAAGCTGATGAGCATGGCAAAACAAATGGTTAAACCAAATTCTTTAAAAAATTGCCCAACGACACCTTGTAAGAATGCTACAGGACCAAATACGGCGATCACCGTAAAGGTGGTGGCAATTACGGCTAATGCGACTTCACGTGTGCCGAGACTCGCCGCTTCACGTGGACTTTTGCCAAGTTGAATATGTCGAAAAATATTTTCGCGCACCACAATGGCATCATCAATTAATAAACCTACCGCTAAGCTCATGGCTAATAAGGTCATGATGTTGACGGTAAAACCAGCGACCATCATTAAAATAAATGCGCCTAACAAGGAGTTAGGCAATGCAATGCCGGTGATAAACGTGGAACGCGCGTTACCTAAAAATAAAAACACGACGGTAATGGTTAGCAAAATACCAAGAGCGATGGATTCTGCTACGTCAAGAACATTTGCTCTGATTTCATTACTGCCATCACGCACAATGGCCAAATCAAAAGTCGATGTTTGCTGCGTAAAAGTTTGATTGATTTTACTAATGCGCGTTTTTACCATGTCGACGACTGCGATAGTGTTGGCGCCGGAGCGACGGTAAACATACAGCGTCAATGCTTGTTTTCCATTAATAAACGTGCGGCTTTCTTCATCTTCTAAGCCATCACGTACTTCCGCTACATCTTTTATTTGTGTGGGTGTCTCATTGCCATAAAAATTAATCAGTGTGGAGCGAATATCGTCGAGTGAATCATATTCACCCAATGTACGGATGATGATTTCTTGGCCATTAAAGTTAGTTTTACCTGCAGGAATATTGGTGCCGGCCATTGCTAATTGAGTAGCAACTTGGCTTGCTGAAAGTTCGCGAGCTTTTAGTTTTTTGCGATCCAGTAATACTTGAATTTCGCGTTTGCGTGCGCCTACGATTTCAACTTGACCTACATCTTTTACTTGTTCCAATAAAGGTCGTATCGATTGATCCGCGAGGTCATACAATTCTGCTGGTGGCATATCTGCTGATAAGGCGAGAATTAAAATCGGTTGGTCACTGGGATTAACGGTTTTAATAATGGGTTCTTCCGCATCATCGGGTAATTTGGGTTTTACCGTGGCGATGCGATCGCGAACTTGTTGTTCAGCGTATTTAACATCGGTATCAAGGGTAAATTCCACGATGACTAAACTAATGCTTTCTTTATTCGTTGAACGAATCGTTTTAATACCCGACAAGGTGCCGACGGATTCTTCAATGGGTTTGGATACCAAGGTTTCAATTTCGCTGGGAGCCGCGCCCGGATAAGTAGTGCTGACGACCACAATAGGAAAACTGACATCTGGAAAGGTATCAACACCTAAACGCGTAATCGACAGCGCACCGAGCAAGGCAATTAAAACGAAACAGCAGGTGATAAAGACGGGACGTTTAATGGCAAGATCAGGCAAGTTCATAAACAAGACTCGAACAGGTTGAAGAGGGTTAAACTATTTAAGAAATAGTGACTGCGCAATTCGCAGCCTATCATTTTTACATTAACACTAATGTGGCAATTCCCAAGAACGCGAAAAAGCCGGTGACATCGGTGACCGTCGTTAAAATTACGCTACCTGCGACCGCAGGATCAATGCCCATTCGGTCGAGGATCACGGGAATAATCACGCCGGAAAAGGCGGCGGCTAATTGGTTAATGATTAACGCGGTGGCGATAATGGCGCCAATACGAATATCGTGAAACCATAAATACGCCACTACCGCGACTACGAGTGCCCACAATAAGCTGTTTAAGAAACCAATAAATACTTCACGATTTAATAACACGCGGAAATTACCGCGACCGATTTGTCCTAATGCTTGCGCGCGAATCACTAAGGTTAGCGTTTGGCTGCCGGCAATGCCGCCCATGCTGGCGACAATGGGCATCAGTACCGCTAAGGCCACGACATGTTGAATCGTGGCTTCGAATAAACCAATAACAAAGGCCGCTAGAAATGCTGTAAATAGATTAATGCCTAACCAAATCGCGCGTCGACGCGTGCTGCGTAAAATCGGCGAGAAGATATCCATATCTTCTTGTAAACCGGCCATGTGTAATACGGATCGATCGGCTTCTTCAACAATTACGTCGACCACGTCATCTACTGTCACGCGGCCGATTAATTCATTTTTTTCATTCACGACTGGCGCAGAAATTAAATCGCGATTACGGAATAAACGTGCGACTTCAATATCAGGCGTATTCACTGAAATTGGTTCTTCTTTCCAATCCATGACTTCAGCAACACTGTCGTCTAAATCACTGACCAATAATTTTTGTAGCGGTAAGGTGCCGAGATAACGAGTAAAACGATCCACGACAATAATGCGATCAGTGTTGTAAGGTAATTCACCCAAGTGCCGCAGATAACGTAATACGACATCGACGGTTACGTCGGGACGTACCGTGACGACATCCAAATCCATTAAGCCGCCGGCGGTGTCTTCGGGATAAGACAACACGGCCTCAACTTGGGCTAAGCGTTGCTTATCCATACTGAGCAAGGTTTCTTGGATTACCGTTTCCGGCAAAGACATTAACAAGTCGGCAAAGTCATCGGCGTCAAGATGTTCGGTCGCAGCCAATACTTCGGCTTTATCCATGTCCGCCAATAAGGCTTCACGCGCTTCTTCGCCCAGTTCGATTAATACTTCACCATCGAAACTAGGATCCACCATCTCCCACACAACTTTACGTTCGCGGGTCGGTAAAGATTCTAAGAGGTCAGCGATTTCGGCAGGGTGTAACGCATTTAACATGCGGCGCGCAGCGAGCATCGTGCCGCTGTTCATTTGCTTGCGCAATGAACTAATGCGATCCGATGTTTGCTCGACTGGTTTTTTTTCCGACATACCAAACGCTCATAAGGTAGGCGTTAAGTGTATCGCACTTTAATGACAAATGGCTTTGTTGGTCAGTGACGGTTTGAGGCAATGTTGCAGATTAAATAAAAGCGCGAGCGGCTTATTCGCCTTCACCAAAGCGATCATTAATAAGTTTTTCAATATCCACTAACGCCTCGTTTTCATCAATACCATCAATGCGCAGTTGCAAAGTAGTACCTTGACCGGCCGCTAACATCATCACTCCCATAATACTTTTGGCGTTAATAGTTTTGCTGCCACGGCTGAGCTCTATATGGGATTTAAAGCGTGACGCGGTGGAAACTAATTTGGCAGATGCGCGTGCATGTAAACCAAGTTTGTTAATAATTAAAATTTCTTTTTCTAGCATGGGTTAATCCATTATCAGTGAAAGGTGTTACGGTTTATTTGTACAAGTAAACACGCTGGCTTGGCCACCGCTAACGGCTTTTTCAGTTAATTCGTCTAAACCTAAATCCGCATAATTTAATACGCGCACTAACATGGGCAGATTAAGTCCGGCAACCACACGAATACCTGAGTGACAGGCTAAGCGATTAGCAATATTGCTGGGCGTGGCACCATATAAATCGGTCAATATCAAAACGCCTTGACCACTATCTAATAGCGCAATTTGTCGTGTCGCCTGTTGCAGCTCAAGACTAGGTTCGCACTGTGATCTAATGGCCATGCAATCGACTGGCGTTTTTATCGCGCCGCCCATAATTTCGCGTGCAGTGGCTAATAAATGCGCGCCAATATCATTATGCGTAATCAGTAATAGGCCAACAGTCATGGGTTGCCATTATTCAGCTAGGAAGAGAGTTCACGGTGTCGAATGGCGATATTACCCATTTTACGTCGTAAGATCATCGCTAATTGTTCGACTAAATAAACGGAACGATGTTGGCCGCCGGTGCAGCCAATTGAAATAGTCAGATAACGGCGATTTTCATTCATGAATCTTGGTAACCACGCTTCTAGAAAATGATGCACATCTTCCAGCAAGGTATTCACCATGGGTTCTTGTTCGAGAAATTTAATCACCGCCGCGTCTTTGCCGGTCAATGGACGCAGTTCTGGTAACCAATGCGGGTTTGGCAAACAACGCGCATCGAATACAAAATCCGTATCGTTGGGTACGCCGTGTTTGAAACCAAAAGATTGCAATAAAATTGATAAAGGTTGTACATCATCGGCTTGTGCGCGGACGCGATCAATGACCAATGAACGTAATTCGTGAACATTTTTGCGCGTAGTGTCGATCATTAAATCGGCGTGTTCTTGAATATTGCTGAGCAGTTCGCGTTCGTGGCGAATGGCATCTGCCAAGGGCATATTGTTTTCTGATAGCGGATGTTTGCGCCGTGTTTCGCTAAAGCGTTTTAATAGCACCACATCACTTGCGGTTAGAAATAAAATTTCAATATCAATACCGCGTTGACGGATCTGCTGCAAATATTCGCCAAACTTAGAAAAATCATCGCTGTAAGCGCGAGCGTCAATACCGACGGCAACTTTGTCGCGGCGGATTAATGCTTTGTGTTGGAGCTCATCAATGTAAGCAGGTAATAAGGCTAAAGGTAAATTATCAATACAAAAATAATTTTCATCTTCTAGTGTATGCAAGGCCACGGTTTTACCGGAGCCCGATAAGCCGCTGACAATAATCAATTTCATGAAGTGAGCTCAATCATTATAAGGGACAGGGTTAATCAGAATAATTGTTGTGCATCAAAGAACGTTGCCGACTAATAAGTTCTTCGCCAGCATCGTAACCGCGTGCGCCTAACAAATAACTCAACACGGCTGCTTCAACTAATACGGCCAAGTTACGCCCGGGCGCAACGTGTAAAGTAATTTCAGTAATGTCTAAGCCCATCACATTGCACGTGCGGCTATTGGGTGCGAGTCGATTAACATTCGTGTCAAAACCTGCGGGCACTAAATTAATCATTAAGCGTAAATATTTGCTGTGTTTAATTGCGCCGTCGCCATACATCTCGCGGACATTTAAAATACCTAAGCCGCGTACTTCCAACAAATCTTGTAACAATGCAGGACAAGAACCAGAAACGATATCGGGAGTAATTAAAACAAATTCAGGCGTGTCATCCGCGATTAAGCGATGTCCGCGCGTAATGAGCTCCAGCGCTAGTTCGCTTTTACCGACGCTGCTTTCACCAATGATTAATACGCCCACTGAAGAAACTTCCATGAACACGCCGTGTATGGTTTGTTTGTCTGCTAATAAGCGGGTTAAAACATAACGTAATTTAGTAACTAACTCGTTACTGGCCATCGGAGAAATTAATAAAGCCACGCGATGTTGATTGGCGAGGTTTAAAAAATCTGCCGGCGGTGTTAATCCTTCAGCCATAATGAGAGTGAAATTGTGCCCTGTGAAAACAGTCTCGAGTAAACGTTGGCGTTCGGGGGCATTAAGATTTTCGATGTAATTGAGCTCGATATTGCCGATGACTTGAATATTGTTGGGGTGGATAGGATTTAAATGTCCCACTACTTTAGGATGATTGCTCCAGCCCAAATCATTAATAACATTTCGATCCGCGGCGTTAAGACCCGCAACCCATTCCAACTGCAAGCGCCGTTGTAGGGTACTAATTAAATCGGCAACTGTAGTATTTTTTTCCATGATTTTTTAAGCAGAAATATCTTGAAGAGTTTGATCGGCTTCCCACGCGTGAATTAAATCAAGTAGCGTTTGCGGATGTGTGGCTTTACGTAAATTTAAACACAAGGTTTTATTGCTAAGCAGTTGTGCGAGCTGCGCCAAAATTTGTAAATGAATATCCGTACCCTGTTCGGGGACGGCCAAGGCAAATAATAAATCCACTGGCTGATCATCCAGCGCATTAAAATCGAGAGGTGTCGTTAACGTCATTAATGCTAAGGTCGCTTGCGGTAGATCATTAAGACGACAGTGCGGCAAGGCCACACCCTTGCCAAAACCGGTGCTACCTGAATCTTCGCGTTCCATTAATTTATTGAAAATGGTAGTGACATTAAGCGAAGGCTGGTTGTTAGCTAAACAACGGCTAAGCGTTTCCAGCGCTCGCTTTTTGTTACTGATCGAATCATGGACAATGATGCGCTCAAGACTTAATAAATGACTAATCATTAGTACTACAAATAACAGTGTTCATAAAAAATGTTACAACTGCGGCACGGTTTTATTGCGCAATTTCGATTTTATCCCGGCGATGATGGTCGGTGACTTTTTCTTTATGTTTGAGAATTTGTCGATCTAATTTATCAATCAAAGCGTCAATGGCGGCATACATATCATCATTAACGGAATTCGCATGTAAGTTACCTTGACCACCGGGTACGTGTAAGGTCGCTTCAGCTTTATGGCGGGTTTTTTCCACGCCTAAAACAACATGGACTTTAGTGACATGATCAAAATGACGTTCGAGGCGATCCATTTTGTCCATAACATAACTTTTTAAAGCATCAGTAAGTTCGAGATGGTGACCAGATACATCAATATTCATAGAACCTCTCCTCACGTTGAAAAGGGAAAGAACCAAAACCACGGCGTCCTGTGATTATGGGCCATCCATTAAAGCTTGGCTACCGAGATGGGCGTAAAGCGGGGCGGGGTTAGCCGCTAGTCTTACCCTCATTCATTTACCAAGAGTCGCTGGCCAAATGTCATTGGCAGACAGACTAAGACTATAGAGCCTAAATGAGACGTTTGCGTTCATTTGACGGAGGAATTTCTAAGGCTTCCCGATATTTAGCCACGGTACGGCGGGCGACATTGATGCCTTGTTGATCCAAGAGCTCAGCGATTTTGCTGTCACTTAACGGTTTGCGTGTGTCTTCGCCGATAATCAGTTTTTTGATCATGGCGCGAATGGCGACCGATGAGCATTCGCCGCCATCGGCGGTGCCGACATGACTAGAGAAAAAATGTTTGAGTTCAAAAATTCCGCGTGGCGTGTGCATATATTTTTGATTAGTGACGCGCGAGATAGTCGACTCGTGCATATCCAAGGTGTCGGCAACATCACGTAATACGAGCGGCTTCATCGCTTCGTCGCCATATTCTAAAAAAGCGCGCTGCCGCTCGACGATCACTGACGCTACTTTTAAAATGGTTTCATTGCGGCTGTGTAAACTTTTTAAAAACCAGCGCGCTTCTTGTAAGTTATTTTTTAGATACGTATTGTCATCACTTTTATCAGCACGACGAATTAAATTGGCGTACAGCTGATTAATTCGTAAGCGCGGCGCTAAGTCTGGATTAAGTTCAACGCGCCAACTGTTAGCACGTTTAGTAACAAACACGTCAGGAACGATATAAGCGGCTTGAGTGGAAGCAACCGATGCGCCGGGTTTAGGATTTAACGCTTGAATCAAGATTTCGGCGGCGTGTAACTCACCTTCTGTTGCGCCGGTGACTTTTTTCAAGCGCGCATAATCATGCAAAGCGAGTAACTCTAGGTGATCCCGCAAAATAATTTTAGCTAAATCTAAGCTGGGCGTATTCGCATCGTATAAACTGAGTTGCAATAATAAACATTCAGCGGCACTACGTGCGCCTACGCCAATCGGATCAAAGTGCTGAATGCGATGCAGCACGGTAATGATTTCTTCTATCTCTAACGCATCGTCTTGAATTTCAGTTTGTAATGCAGCGTGTAAACTTTCTAAGGACTCAGTGAGATAACCATCTTCGTTGATAGCATCAATAATAGCGGTGGCGATAACATAATCAACATCGCTAAAGTGACTAAGATTTAACTGCCACAATAAATGGTCGTGCAAGGTCGCAACTTCTAAATCCTGATTTTCATAGGCTTCGCGGCCGTTGAATTCGCCTTGATGTTGGCCATCGCTGCTGCTGTATTGACCTTCATTTTCCCACGCGCTTTCCCAATCACTGCTAACGGGTAATTCGCTATCATCATTGGCTTTTTCGGGCGCATGTTCGTGAATATCGTTAGCGTTAGTACCTTCGTAAGTTGCAGTAGAAAAATCTTCGCTAAAATTTTCCGTATTGTTTTCACCGACACTATCAAAACTTTCTGCGGTTTCGCCGAAAGGTTGTGCTTCATCAGTGAGTTCCAACATAGGATTGGATTCAAGAATTTGTTGGATTTCGTTTTGTAATTCAAATGTAGGTAATTGCAATAATTTGATAGCTTGCTGCAACTGCGGCGTCATTGTCAGCTGTTGACCAAGGCGAAGTTGTAATGATTGCTTCATGGTACTCACGATATCCCTAACCTACATATGCAATGTTGATGGATCCATCCCAATAAATACGCGCGTCGAAATCAGATTAAACTTATAGACGAAAATTTTCGCCTAAGTACACTTGTTTCACTTCCGGATTATTTAATAGGACCTCAAGCGTGCCTTCTGCAATAACTTTTCCCGCATTCAGTATATAGCTTCGTTCACAAATCCCCAATGTTTCGCGTACATTGTGATCGGTAATTAAAACACCGATGCCGCGGGCTTTTAATTGTCGGATAATTTTTTGAATTTCAATCACCGAAATAGGATCTACTCCGGCGAACGGTTCATCTAACAAGATGAAGCGTGGGTTGGCTGCTAAGGCGCGGGCAATTTCCACGCGACGACGTTCGCCACCCGACAAGCTTATGCCTAAGGTGTCACGTAAATGTGACACTTGAAAGTCTTCTAATAATTCATCGAGGCGTTGTTCGCGTTCAAGACGCGACATAGGCAGCGTTTCTAGAATCGCTAAAATATTATCTGCAACGCTGAGTTTACGAAACACGGATGCTTCTTGTGGTAAATACCCCACACCTAAGCGCGCCCGTTTATGCATGGGTTTGCTAGTAATGTCTTTGCCATCGAGCAAAATACGTCCCGCATCGGCGGCGATTAATCCGACTATCATATAAAAGCTGGTGGTTTTGCCGGCACCATTAGGACCTAACAAACCAACGATTTCACCGCTGCGTAAAATAAAACTCGCATCACTGACAACGGTGCGTTTGCCGTAATGCTTGGCCAAGTGTTCGGCGACCAAAGTGCTCGAGGTGTTATCAATGTTAGTGGACATATTATGGAGAACCTTGAATGCGGCCATCTTTGATAATAAATTTTACGCGGTCAGATGGAGTTTGTGGGTTATTGGTAGGATTGTGGCCGGCGCGTAAGCGACCTAATTTACGATCGTAGTCTAAGGTAGGGCCTTGCAAAAGTTGACCACCTTGTTCTAAACGAGCTTGCCCAGATAATTGCATGGTTTGTTCTTTTACTCGGTAATGCGCTTTAGTTGCACTGCCGCGCATAGGCGGTACCGCGCTGTCATCTACAAATTGAAAAGGGTCATCGGGCGTGCCTTCTAACCAAATATCTTGCACTTGATTATTTTCCGCGAGCACGCGCACTATCATCGCTTGGATTTTTAGTTTGCCTTGTTCAATGCGCACATGTCCGCGATATTCTGCCGTACCTTTACGTTGATCAAGTACCGCAGTATCCGCTTCAATATTAAGTGGCACACTGTAAACCCGTGTCGACACTATCCACAGCAAGCTTAATAAGATGAGTTTAGCGTTCATAGCGGATTTTTACTTTTTGTAATTCCCAATGTTGCGCGGCAATATCCGCATCAATGCTTTGGCTATTTAATTGCCAACCAGCACCCACCAATTGTGTAGCGCCTTCCGTTTTCAGTTTGGCTGTATCTGGCCAGAAGTATAATGTTTGTGCGCGTAGTTCTAAGGGCGCTTGTACTGAATGGCTTTGTAAATGCACATTTCCCGTGAGGTGTAGTTCATTAAGTTGTTCATCGGCGCGAGCTTGATCAGCGCGTAGTTGCCATTGTTTAGGCGGCGCGCGCAAAGTTTCGTTAAAAACCATGATTGGATGATCAATGATTAATTGTTTACGTTTGATATGTGCGTCAATTTTATCGCTAGCGAGTTGAATTTGCAGGTTACCGTTTGCATCGAACATTTGTAATTTTATATTTTCAAAAAATGCATCGGGTAATTGATCGGCACGGACATCGCGTATTTCCGGCGCTTCTTCTTGTAACCGATACCACGAACTGACAGCGGCTACGATCGCAAGTGTCAGCAATACAATTAAACCGAAGCGTTGGCGTAAGGCGAGTTGCATTAGTCGGTTAAATAACGCGCCAGCAATTCGTCATAACGTTGCTGTGCTTTCAGAATAAATTCGCAAATATCGCGGACGCCGCCATTGCCACCCGCACGGGGCGCAATAAAGTGGACGTGTTGTTTAACGATATCTGTGCCATTTGCCACCGTGCAAGCTAAACCCGCACGCCGTAATAAAGGTAAGTCGGGTAAATCATCGCCGGTATAGGCGACTTGTTCGGCGGTTACGCCGAGACGATTCAGTAATGCATTAAAGGTCTCACGTTTATCTTGTTGACCTTGATAAACGTGGCGAATACCGAGTTCTTGCATGCGTCTACGCACGACGGTTGATTGGCGTGCTGTGATAACACCGACTTCAATGTTAGCCGCTTGCAACAGTTTTAAACCTTGACCATCTTGCGCATTAAAACTTTTATATTGTTGGCCATCATCGCCGAGAATCAGACTGCCGTCGGTGAGTACACCGTCGACATCAAAAATCGCTACTTTAATAAGTTGTGCGCGTTGTTCTGCATTTTTTTCGGGCATTAGACAATTCCTGCACGTAGCATATCGATCATATTTAAAGCGCCGATAAAATGCTGTTGTTCATCAACGACTAACAAACCATTAATAGCATGATCTTGCATTAGCTTTAACGCCTCGGCCGCTAACATATCGGCGCCTACGGTTTTGCAGTGTGTGGTCATAACATTTGAAATCGGCGTGTTAGCAGAATTTAAAGCGCTGCTTTGTAATTTGCTTAAGGTACGACGAATATCACCGTCGGTATAAATGCCCAGCAAAATATTATTAGCATCCACAATCGCCGTCATACCTAAACCCTTGCGGGTCATTTCTGCTAAAGCATCATCAATACTCGCGGTCGGTAAAACCCGCGGCAATTGTTCGCCGCTGTGCATCACATCGCGAATCCGTAATAACAAACGTTTACCCAAGCTGCCGCCCGGATGCGATAAGGCAAAATCTTCTGCGGTGAAGCCACGCGTTTCTAATAAAGCAATCGCCATTGCATCGCCCATGGCTAAAGTGGCCGTGGTGGAAGAGGTGGGCGCTAAGTTTAAGGGGCAGGCTTCTTGGTGCACGCTGACATCGATATGTACATTTGCATTTTGCGCTAATGAGGAGGTCGGTTTGCCTGTCATCGCAATCAATGGAATGCCCATGCGTTTAATCAACGGCAAGATAGTTAATATTTCAGCAGTTTCGCCCGAATTTGAAATCGCTAAGACCGCGTCTTGCCGCGTGATCATGCCTAAATCGCCATGACTCGCTTCGCCAGGATGCACAAAAAACGCGGGTGTGCCGGTGCTGGCTAAGGTCGCGGCAATTTTGGAACCGATATGGCCCGATTTGCCCATGCCGATAACCACCACGCGACCTTGGCAATGCAGCATATAGTCGCAGGCGCGTACAAAATCATCGTTTACGCGTGCAATTAAATCACTGACGGCGCGGGCTTCCGTTTCTAATACGGCGCGACCTAATTGTTTAATGAGTTCATTTGACATAGGGGTTGATTCTAACGGTTTGTACGGCTTCATTGCCGAAAAAATATTGGTTTTTGTACGGCTTTAGAGACTAAGATCGGTCTCGGCTAGCGCTGAGCATCCTATCGCTTAAGGGGTAGCTTAATTGGCGCGTGCTAAACAGGTCGTAAAAACCCCGTGAATTTCCAAAAAGCCGAAGCAGATTCGAATACACGATTTGTATTTAATAAGGTTTAGAAAAACGGAGAAAGTTTTTTTAAGTCTATTTTCCTAATAGTAAGATAAAACCCGCGCAGCGATGACTAAAGAGCACCGCCTTGCATGAGTCGCACATTTTAATATTTGAGGTCGCAGCATGTTACGTAAAATCATCATTCTATTATTATGTATTGTGAGTAATACCACACTTGCCGCGCCCCCGACCACAGCAGCTACGGTCAAGGTGCACGTGCCTCCGCAAGCACTGGTAGAAAAAGTAACTGCTGACCTATTGCAAGTATTGCGGAACGACAAAGACAAGATCGCTAAAAATCCGACCTATCTAACCGCGAAAGTTGAAGAACTTATTTTTCCTGCAGTTGATTTTTTTGCCATGTCGAAATTCATTCTGGGACAACATTGGAAAAAAGCCACGGCCGCACAACAACAAGCGTTTGTAATTGAGTTCCGTCAATTATTAGTACGCACTTACCAACATGTGCTGAAAGAATTTGATAATGAATACATCGTGTTTGAACCTTTTATAGCCGGCCAACAACCCACTAAACTTGCAATCGTGCGCAGCCAAATTAAACGTGCTAATGGTCCGTCGATACCGTTAGTTTATAATTTGCGTTACACCATCGAAGACGGCTGGAAAGTGTATGACATTGGTGTTGAAGGTATGAGTCTTGTAACGAACTATCGTGCGAGCTTTAATCGCGAGATTTCGCAAAAGGGTATTGATAAGCTGATTGAACAATTAAAAGAACGCAATAAAGCGCCAGCAGCACCGGAAAAGGCTAGGTGATTTTAATAAGCAAAATAAGTAGGTCAACCCATGCGTAGTGGACTCAGTATATATTTTTTGCAGAATGTGTTTAAAGGATAATGGGCATGGAATATAAAATTAATGAGCCAATAAGCACCGATCAATTTATCGAATTGCTGGCAAGCTCTACATTAGGAGATCGTCGCCCAATTGAAGATCGTGAGTGCATGAAAGGAATGATTAACAATAGTAATCTCATAATCAGCGCTTGGGATTCAGGCAATTTAGTGGGGATTGCGCGCTCAATAACTGACTTTCATTATGCTTGTTATCTTTCAGATTTAGCCGTAAGCGCTCACTATCAAAAACGTGGTATTGGTAAACAATTACAGATTCTTACACAAAATCAACTTGGCCCAAGTTGCAAACTCATTTTAATCGCTGCACCAGCCGCTAATGACTATTATGAGCATATTGGCTTTACCAATAATTTGCGTTGTTGGGTGTTAGAGCGTGATGCACGTATCCAGAGTTAACAATGCCATCGATTTGCTTTTATGCTCGCTATACTTTTAGTGAGTTGGTGAGTTATGTCTTTTTTTGAAAACACTGATGAATTTCTTAATAGATTCGGCGATTTAACTGATAGCGTATTTTTTGATGCTGATAGATTTAATATTAAAAAAAGCGTTTCGCTCGTCGCTATGCGACTACAGCGAGTAACTTTTTGTCGTAACAAAAAGTCACCAAAAAGTACTCGCCCGAATAGCGTGCGCCTGAATGAAATAGCATTTCATTCAAGCATGCCCTCGTCGTGTTTTAAGGGCTAACGCGTCGCCTCAACGCAACATCCTGTTGCGATCGGCTCACCTGAAGATCCCTGTTCATGTGTCGCTACCCCTTAAACACAGCTCAGCACACCATAACGGGCATTATCCCTTCGTTTGAGCACAAAGAGATTTTTAACTTCTCAAGATGTTTATTCATTCGTGAATTTAAACAAAGGAACATTCCCCTCATGGCCCGCCGAGCATTTGAACGGTTGTCGGGAAAAACAAACAGGACGTTTGTTTTAGTCACGCCGCGACAGGGATGTCGCGTCGTGACTACCCGCAACAACAGATCAAACGCGACGGGAACTGCGCGTAATATTTACGCGCAGGGAGACATGGGGAAGCGCTTCTTTGGTTACTTTCTTGTCGCGACAAGAAAGTAACCGCCCGCCGGTGCGCAACCGGCTAATAAAATACTTTTATAGAAAATACATTGTTATGACGACAGCAAATTTTTGCTCCTGCAAAATCCGCATTCATGCCATTCAAAAGTTACTCGCTGTAGTCGCGTAGCGAGCGACGAGCGAAACGCTTTATTTTTTAATTCAATTAAAGCATGCAGCGCCATGCGCTGCGCTTATTATTTAATTTATTGAGCAATAACCGTATTGGGTAATACCGGATGACAATTTTTAATAATCACTTTGCCTTCTAACAAATTACTTTTTGAATATTCATTGAAGTAACAGGTATGAGTGCTGGGATCGTAATTTTCCACCCACAAATTATCATCTTTCCAAGTAGTGGATAAATGTAACTGTCCTTCGGGTACGCTGATGGACATCACGCCGCCGTATTGTTTTACGAAAACTTGTTGGTAATGAAAATAATAAGCTAATGAACTACCGAACAGGATTAATAATCCGCCAATAACACCAAACTTCCATTGCTTCGCGCTGCCCAGTAAAAACAAAGTGAGAACGGCGGCGCCGAAGGTTGCGATCCAGTACAAATAAGTAATCATGAGAAGTCTCGAGTGCGTAGATGATTCGGGGATTTGGAATCTACGGCCTAGAGTGTAGGCATGTCAATCAGCGCGCTGACGCGCTAAAATCCCCCCTTCGTTGAGCCCGCTGCGTGCGTTTCTCGCACCAGCATTCTGAGATATTGCTTGTATGGATAAATTGATCATCACCGGCGGTGTGCCGCTGCAAGGTGAGTTACGCATTTCTGGCGCTAAAAACGCCGTATTACCTATTTTGGCGGGTACTTTGTTAGCGGATACGCCGGTAACAGTGGGCAATGTGCCGCATTTGCACGATGTCACCACGACGGTGGAATTGTTAGGTCGCATGGGTGTGCGCATCTCCATTGATGAAAAACTCAATATTGAGGTCGATCCTCGCACTATCGAAACATTTGTTGCGCCGTATGATTTAGTAAAAACCATGCGTGCTTCGATTTTAGTGTTGGGGCCGTTATTGGCGCGTTATGGTCATGCCGAGGTGGCATTGCCGGGCGGTTGTGCGATTGGTTCGCGGCCGGTGGATTTGCATATAAAAGGTATGCAGGCGATGGGCGCGGATATTGTGGTGGAAAACGGCTATGTAAAAGCCACCTGTAAACGCTTGAAAGGCGCCAAGATCGTGTTGGATATGGTCACCGTGACGGGCACGGAAAATTTATTAATGGCGGCCGTGTTAGCGGATGGCGAATCTGTTCTTGAGAACGCGGCGCGTGAACCGGAAGTGGTCGATTTAGCGAATTTTTTAGTCAAGATGGGTGCGCGAATTTCGGGTGCCGGTACTGACACGATTCGCGTGCAAGGTGTGACGTCGTTGAAAGGTGTGCGTTACCAAGTGTTACCCGATCGGATTGAAACCGGCACCTATTTGATTGCTGCTGCCATTAGTGGTGGTCGCGTTAAATTAAAAGATACGCGTCCGGATTTGCTGGATGCCGTGTTGGAAAAATTACGTGATGCTGGCGCGATCATTGAAACCGGGGATGATTGGATTAGTTTGGATATGCAAGGTCGTCGTCCTAAAGCCGTGAATTTGCGCACTGCGCCTTACCCGGCGTTTCCGACGGATATGCAAGCGCAATTCGTCGCGATGAATGCTATTGCGGATGGAACCTCTTCGGTTACCGAAACGATTTTTGAAAATCGTTTTATGCACGTGCAAGAACTACAACGCATGGGCGCACAAATGACGATTGAAGGCAGCACTACCATTGTCCGCGGCATTGAATATTTAACCGGGGCTGAAGTGATGGCAACCGATCTGCGTGCATCTGCGAGTTTAGTATTAGCCGCGTTAGCCGCACGCGGTGAAACCATTGTTGATCGCATTTATCATATTGATCGTGGTTACGAAGCGATTGAAGAAAAGCTCCGTCAGTTAGGCGCAAAAATTCGGCGCGTACCTGGTTAATAATAAAAATATTGAGATAAGAGTAATGACGCAAACCAATAAACCGCCAAATACACCGGCGACCTTAACATTAGCGTTATCTAAAGGTCGTATTCTAGATGACACATTGCCGTTGCTTGCGAAAGCCGGCATTCGGTTGGTGGATGATCCAAAAGTAAGTCGCAAATTAATTTTGGATACCGATAATCCTTTTGTAAAACTGGTCGTGATTCGCGCTGCCGATGTGCCGACCTATGTGCAATACGGTGCCGCCGATGTAGGCGTAGTCGGTAAAGATGTATTAATGGAACATGGTGGTGCAGGTTTATACGAACCGTTGGATTTAAAAATCGCGCGCTGTCGTTTAATGGTTGCGGGTAAACCCGGTGTTACCGAAGATCGCACTCGTTTACGAGTAGCGACTAAATACGTCAACATCACGCGTGAATATTTTGCGAAACAAGGTCGACAAGTTGAGTGCATTAAATTATATGGCTCAATGGAATTAGCGCCGTTAGTAGGCTTAGCAGATTTAATTGTGGATTTAGTTGATACCGGTAACACCTTGAAAGCGAATGGTTTAGAAGCAAAAGAAAAAATTGCGGATATTTCATCGCGTTTAGTGGTGAACAAAGCGTCAATGAAAATGAAACATGCAGTGGTGCAAGCATTTATTGCACAGCTCGCGGCCGTGATTGATTAACTTAATATTTAACAGTAAGACAACAGGGTAACGACATGAAATACCAAACGGACAATTTACGCATTCAAAGTTTGCAAGAAGTTTCAGCGCCTAAGCAGTTGCATGAAGAATATCCGCTGACCGATGCCGCCGCGCAAGTGGTGCATGAAGCACGTGCTACACAGCACAATATTTTGAATGACGAAGATGATCGTTTAGTCGTTGTAGTGGGCCCTTGCTCCATTCACGATACCAAAGCGGCATTAGAGTATGCGAATCGTTTGAATGCGTTGCGTAAAGAGTTGGCCAAAGACCTCGTCATTATTATGCGAGTGTATTTTGAAAAACCCCGCACCACCGTGGGTTGGAAAGGTTTAATTAATGATCCTAATTTGGATGATAGCTTTGAAATCAACAAAGGCGTGCGCTTAGCGCGTAAGTTATTGTTGGATATTAATAGTATGGGTTTGCCGGCCGGCACTGAATTTTTAGATTTAATTTCGCCGCAATATTTTTCTGATCTAGTGAGTTGGGGCGCGATTGGTGCGCGCACCACGGAAAGCCAAGGTCATCGTGAACTCGCATCAGGTTTATCTTGCCCAGTAGGTTTTAAAAATGGCACCAGTGGTGATTTACAAATTGCCGTTGATGCGATCGGCGCAGCGATTCGTCCGCATAGTTTTTTAGGTGTTACTGATGCCGGTCATACCGCAATTGTGCGCACCACGGGTAATCCTGATTGCCATGTGATTTTGCGTGGCGGCAAACAACCTAATTATGATGCAGCCGGTGTTGATGATGCGGCCGCGCTATTAGAAAAAGCAAAACTACCTGCACGTATTATGATTGATGCGAGTCACGCGAACAGTCGCAAAATTTATGAACGCCAAATAGATGTATGTCACAACATTGCAGAACAAATTGCGCGCGGTGATGCGCGAATTTTTGGCATCATGTTGGAGTCACATTTAGTCGGCGGTCGACAAAACGTTGAGCCTGGCAAACCTATTACCTATGGCCAAAGTATTACCGATGCGTGTATTGGCTGGGAAGACACCGAACCTTTATTGCGGCGTATGGCAGAAGCCGTGAGCACGCGTCGTTTACAAACGAGTGCAAAAAAATAATGAACATGCGTCGCTTGCAAAGTAGTGCAGCAGATTTTGCGACACAGTTGCAAGCACTCACTGCATGGGATGCGGCCTTAGATGAAGCCGTGGTTGCCAGCGTCACAACTATTTTGCGTGATGTAAAACAAAACGGTGACAGCGCAGTATTAAAATATACGCAACAGTTTGATCACAGCACCGCCGCCAATATTGCGCAGCTAAAAATTCCTGCAGAACGTTTTACGCAAGCGCTACAAAACATCAGTGTCGAACAACGCCATGCATTAGAAACGGCCGCTGCGCGCATTCGTCAATATGCAGAACATCAAACCTTGCAGTCGTGGTCGTTCGTAGAAGCTGATGGCACCGTGTTGGGTCAACAAGTTACAGCCTTAGATCGCGTCGGTTTATATGTACCGGGTGGTAAAGCGGCTTATCCATCATCGGTATTAATGAATGCGATTCCTGCGAAAGTCGCCGGTGTGCGTGAATTAGTGATGGTGGTACCGGCACCGCAAGGTCAATTAAATGATTTGGTATTAGCTGCGGCAAAAATTGCCGGTGTTGATACTGCATTTACTATTGGTGGTGCGCAAGCCATTGCCGCTTTAGCTTACGGCACACAAAGTATTGCGGCCGTTGATAAAATTGTCGGCCCTGGCAATGCGTATGTAGCCACTGCAAAACGTTTAGTGTTTGGCACTGTGGGCATTGATATGGTGGCGGGGCCTTCGGAAATTGTGATTGTCTGTGATGGCAAAACCGATCCTGATTGGATCGCGATGGATTTATTTTCGCAAGCAGAACATGACGAAAGTGCGCAGTCTATTTTGATTAGTAGCGACGCGACATTTTTGGATAAGGTCGACGCGAGCATTCAACGTTTGATTCAAGACATGCCGCGAGCCCAGATCATCAAACAATCATTAAGTAGACGCGGTGCGTTTATTCACGTGCGTGATTTAACGGATGCCATCGATGTTGTTAATTATATTGCGCCCGAACATTTAGAGTTGTCAGTGGATGAGCCGCAGCATTGGGCGGCAAAAGTGCGTCATGCTGGCGCAATTTTTTTAGGTCGGCATACGCCTGAAGCCTTAGGTGATTATTGTGCTGGCCCTAATCATGTATTACCCACGTCGCGCACTGCACGCTTTGCATCACCCTTGGGTGTTTACGATTTTCAAAAACGCAGCAGCATCATTCATTGCTCTGTTGAAGGTGCGGCACAATTAGCAAAAACCGCCGCTGTGTTAGCGCATGGTGAAGGTTTAGTTGCGCATGCGCGTTCAGCAGAATATCGCTTGAAAACTTCTTAATTTTTTTAATTTTAATTTTTTAGCTGAATATCTTCGAGATGACTAAGCCTGTGAAATATACTGTTGAACAACTGATTCGTCCGAGCGTGCGCAAATTATCGGCTTATCACGTGCCAGATGCGCGCGGCTTAACTAAATTAGACGCGATGGAAAGTCCGTACAACTTGCCAGCAGAACTACAAACGGCATGGTTAGAAGCGGTGCGCCATGTTGCGCTTAATCGTTATCCCGGTGCGGAGATGGCGAATTTACGCGAACAATTAAAAACAGCGATGGACGTGCCTGCTGGCATGGATGTGTTGTTAGGGAATGGTTCTGACGAATTAATTTTGATACTAGCATTAGGGTTGGTTGACGCGCCTTATGCCGCGCAGCATAAACGTCCGGTGATTTTATCAGTGGATCCTGCCTTCGTGATGTATGAGTTATCTGCGAATGCAGTAGGTTTAGATTATGTCGGCGTGCCCTTAAAATCCGATTTTAGTTTAGATGTTGCGGCTATGTTAGCGGCGATTACACAACATCAACCGGCCTTGATTTATATTGCTTATCCAAACAATCCCACGTCAAATTTGTTTGGCGTGCAAGATATTGAAACAATCATTAAAGCCGCGCCTGGATTAGTTGTTGTAGATGAAGCGTATCATCCTTTTGCGCAAGCGAGTTTTATGTCGCGTTTGCCAGAGTTTGATAATTTATTAGTCATGCGCACCGTATCTAAAATGGGTTTGGCTGGTATTCGTTTAGGTTTGTTAGCGGGTCGACCGGAATGGATTGGTGAGTTTGATAAATTGCGTTTCCCTTACAATATCAATGTGCTCACGCAAGCAACGGCGTTATTCGCTTTGCAGCATTTAGATGTGTATGCCGCGCAAGCGACGGAAATTCGTACAGAACGTGCTCGCCTGTTGGATTGTTTACAAAAAATTCCCGGCGTTCAAGTATTTCCTAGCGACGCTAATTTTATATTATTTAAAGTACCGACTAATCAAGCGGCGGCTATCAATCAAGGTTTATTAAAAGACAAAGTCTTGATTAAGGATATGAGTAAAAGTTTTGCCGTGTTAAAAGATTATTTACGCGTAACCGTCGGTACTGCTGCAGAAAATGATCAGTTTCTAGCGAGCTTAGAGCATTTAATGGCTTGTGCGGTAAAGCTCGCTAAATAGTTTTTCTTGTTTATTCTTTTTAATAAAATTAGGAGCAAGTAATGAATATTTTGTATCCCATATTTGCGTTGGTCGCTTTTACTTTTGTTTTGATTCCGATTTTCGGCATTGCGCGGATTAATGCGGTACGCACCGGTAAAGTATCAGTGCGTTATTTCAAACTAATGGATGGCAGTGAGCAGTTACCAGAATTTATAGTTAAAAGTGGGCGTCACTTTACTAATTTGTTTGAAATGCCTGTGCTGTTTTATTTACTAGGCGTATTAATGCTGATCTTTAAGCTTGATCAACCCGGAATGATTATCTTGGCGTGGTTATATGTAGTAGCGCGTTTAGTACATGCGCTCATTCATTTGTCATACAACAATATTTTGCATCGCATGATAGCGTTTATGGCGGGTAATTTTATTTTGGGTTGTTTGTGGATTTGGGTCGGGTTGGGGTTGTTGTAATGCGTGGCGGATTATTAGGTCTAGTATTTTTATTAAGTGCTTGCGCGAAAGTTGCGCCGCCGCCTACGCAGCAGGTTTTTATTGACCACGTTATTAGTGCTCAAGCGCAAGGCGCCGCGGTACCTAAAGTGTCGCAATTATTGCCTGCTGTCACCGTCGCTGATGCGCAGACTTTACAAAAAACCTTAGTCGCGCAGCGCGTCCAAGCGGGTGAGCGCGTGGTTGGTTACAAAGCCGGATTAACGAATGTGGCGTTACAACAAAAATTCGGCATTGACACGCCGCTGATAGGTGCGTTGTTTGCGCGCGGCGCGTATCCGCAAGATCGAAATATTAAATTAAAACCCTATTACAAACCTTTAATTGAAACAGAAATTGGTTTTATTATTTCAGTTGCTATTGCTGAAGCGGTAAGCGCAGAAACAGATTTATCACAAAAAATAGTGATGGCATTACCGGTGATTGAATTGCCGGATATGGCGTTTGCGGATCCTAATAATTTGACCGCGATGGATTTGATTGCTAGCAATGTGGGTGCAGCGGGTTATATTTTCGGTGAGCCGGTTACCTTAAAAAATCGCGATGTAAATAAGGTTAGCGCGAAGTTGACTTTGAATAACGAAATCATGAGTCAGGGTCATGCGAGTGATGCGTTAGGCGATCAATGGGTCGCATTGCGTTGGTTAATTAACGCTGCTGTCGCACAAGGTTGGTCTTTGCAGCCCGGTGATATTTTAATTACCGGCGCTTTAGGAACGGTAGTGCCTGCGCAAAAAGGTGTGTATGTCGCCGATTTTGGTGACTTAGGTCGAATTGGCTTTACAGTAGAGGAAACGCCATGAGCGTGCATAAAAAAAGTGATGGTTCTATTTGGACGATACGTCCGGAAATTGCCGCCATCAATGGTTTGAAAATGGAAACGCTGTATAGCACCTTGGATATTCAAGTGAGCGAAGTAGGCGATGATTACATTAAAGCAACGATGCCCGTGGTGGGGAAAACGCACCAATTTTTTGGTAATTTGCACGGCGGTGCCTCGGTAGTGTTAGCGGAAACGTTGGGCAGCTTGGCGTCTTATTTTTGTTTAGATCAAGCGACGCAATATTGTGTCGGTTTAGAAGTTAACGCTAATCATCTACGCGGCAAAACCAATGGCGTGGTGACGGCGACTGCGCGGCCTTTGCATTTGGGTAAGCGCACCCATGTGTGGGACATTCCGATCACCGATGAACAAGATCGTTTAGTCTGTATTGCGCGCTTAACCATAGCGATTCTGGATCGCAGCCCCGAAGTGCCGGTGAATATCTTTTAGAATATTTTCTCGAATGTTTGTAGAGTTTAATGAATTTTCGTTCAGCTCTCTTTGAGCAGCTTGACGGAACTGACTAACCGATCAACTGCGGGAATTAATTCATTGCTGAGCTTGGTCTGCAGCAGGCAGGGGGCTATGATCATTAAAGACCGAGCGGACGCAGATCCGGTTTTGAATGAGCTCGGAAAACAAAAGGTGTATGAATGTCGCATACCGTGTTGCTTGTAGATGATGAACCTAGCTTACTAGCCACGTTGCAAATCATCATTCAAAGCCAAGGTTTTCAGGTATTAACCGCCGCCAGCGGTGAAGCCGCCTTAGAAATTCTGCAAGCCAGCCACATAGACGATGGCATACCTATTATCATTTCCGACCAACGCATGCCGGGTATGAATGGCGTGCAATTGCTGGAACAAATTCGTCAGCAATGGCCGCAAACTATTCGCATTTTGTTAACCGGCGATCCCGATCCACAAGTAGTAATGGATGCGATCAATCGCGGGGGCATTTTCAAATTACTGACCAAGCCTTGTGAGTCTGCCGAAGTCATGCGAGCCGTGCGTGACGCGGCGCAACATTTCCAAGCAGTACGTGAACACCATTTATTAACAGAAGAATTACAACAAGCCAATCAAGAACTTAAAGTGCTTAGCAGCACCTTAGAAGAACGCGTCGAAAGTAAAACTCAAGAATTAATGGAAGCTTTGTATTACGACAGCTTGACCGGCTTGCCGAGTCGTTTATTGATGACTGATCGGTTAGAACTCGCGATTAAAGCTGCGCGTCGCGCCAATGAAATGGTTACGGTTTTATTTTTAGGCCTAGAACAATTTAGCTTAGTAAATGAAAGCATGGGTCATGAAGCGGGTAATGGTTTATTACGATTATTAGCCGAACGGTTGCAAATGTATGTTTGGGACGGTGATTCCGTTGCGCGCATGTATGGTGATAAATTTTGTTTAGTGATTAATAATTCGGGCACTACCGAAAAAGTCGGTGAGTTAGCCGATAAGATTTTAAATGTTGTAGCCGAACCCTTTTTTATTAATGGCCAAGCCATTTCCATCAATGGCCACATCGGTATTTCCTTATTCCCGAATGACGGCGAAACGCCACCAGAATTATTCAGTCACGCGGAAGCCGCCATGCGCGAAGTGCGCGGCGAACATGGCAGCAATAATTACCGTTTTTATTCCGAAGAATTAAACAAACTTTCCACCAGCCGTATTTCTTTACAAGCCGAAATGCGCCGCGCCTTGCAAAACGAAGAATTCCGCGTGTTTTATCAACCGCGTGTGAACGTACGTTTAGGCCGCGTCGTAGGTGCCGAAGCATTAATTCGTTGGCAACATCCCGAACGTGGTCTAGTCGGGCCCGATGAATTTTTATTTATTCTCGAAGAAACCGGTTTAATCGAACCCGTTACTGAATGGTTGCTGCGCCGTGTGTGTGAAAAATTAGTATCCATTCAAGAAAAATCCGAACACCCCGTGCACATGGCCGTGAATATTTCACCGCGTCAATTAAAGCGCGATAGTTTTATTGATATCGTCAAAGGCGTGGTGCGGGATACGGGTTTAGATTTAAGTAAAAGTTTTTTAGAATTTGAAATTACTGAAAATATTTTGTTGCATGATATGCGCCAAGTGCAGCAATTATTGTCAGGCATTAAAGACATGGGCATTAGTTTAGCGATTGATGATTTCGGCACCGGTTATTGTTCGCTCAGTTACCTTACGCAACTGCCCATTGATTATTTAAAAATAGATCGTTCCTTTGTTTTAAAACTCACCGAAACCCAAGGCGCTAAAGCCGTGGTACACGCCATCATCTCCATGGCGCATAGTCTATTCTTACACGTCATTGCCGAAGGCGTAGAAACCCACGAACAATTAGAAATCTTACAGCGTTTAGGCTGCGATGAATTTCAGGGTTGGTATTTTAGTAAACCCATCTGCGAAAAAGACATGCTCGCATTGCTTTCCGGCAAAACCCACCTGGTGCATTATCTTGCACAAGTAGAACCCTTTCGCATTGATCCCGTCGATTTAAAAGATCTTGATAACGCCTCTGCAACGAGAGCGTGATTTTTTAACTTCTGAAATTTAAAAACGCTGCGCGTGTTTTAATTTAATTAAAAACAAAAGTGTTTCGCTCGTCGCTACGCGACTACAGCGAGTAACTTTTTGTCGTAACAAAAAGTCACCAAAAAATACTTTCCCCAACGTCTCGCTGCGCGCAAACAACACGCGCAGTACCCTCGTATTGCGCGACTTGTAACGGGTCGTCCCGACGCGCCGTCCTTGTCGCGGCGGGACTAAAACAAACCTCCTGTTTGTTTTCCCCTACAAGCCTCGCAACACTCGGTGAGTCATGAGGGGTATTTACTTCGTCCTGTTTTTGAAGCACATCAATCTTAGAAAACGTTTTAAGTTTGGCTGATCCTAAACGAAGGGATAATGCCCGTTATGGTGTGCCGAGCTGTGTTTAAGGGATAGCGGCATATGAACAGGGATGTTCATGTGAGCCGATCGCAACAGGATGTTGCGTTGAGGCGACGCGTTAGCCCTTAAACATCGCGAGGGCATGCGTTAATGGAATTTAATTCCATTAACGCACACAACATCCGGGCAAGTATTTTTTGGTGACTTTTTGTTACGACAAAAAGTTACTCGCTGTAGTCGCGTAGCGACGAGCGAAACGGTTATGCTCTGCTATTAAAAAGCTAAAATAAAACAATTTATTTCTTCGGAAAATACAAATCCGTAATACTACCTTCCACAATCTCTGCAGCGAAGTTCAGCGTTTCCGACAAAGTAGGATGTGGATGAATACTCAGCGCGATGTCTGCTGCGGTAGCATTCATTTCTAATGCCAGCACAGCTTCGGCGATTAATTCGCCCGCATTAGGACCGACAATGCCGGCGCCTAAAATGCGGCCGCTGTTTTTTTCAAATAATAATTTTGTTAAACCTTCGCTGCGTCCAAGGCTTAACGAGCGCCCGCTGGCTGCCCATGGAAACGCACCTTTTTCGTAATCGATGTTTTGTTGTTTGGCTTCTTCTTCAGTTAAACCCATCCATGCAATTTCCGGATCGGTGTATGCAACCGATGGAATAGTGCGCGCATCGAAGTAAGTTTTGTGGCCTGCAATAACTTCTGCGGCTACTTTCGCTTCATGCGTTGCTTTGTGCGCTAACATCGGTGGGCCTGTAATATCACCAATCGCAAAAATATGCGGGACGTTGCTGCGCATTTGGTTATCGGTTTGAATAAAGCCACGTTCGCTAACCATGATGCCGGCGTTTTGTGCGGAAATTTTATCGCCATTCGGTCTGCGACCAACAGCCACTAGTACTTTGTCGAATTCTGCGTTAGTAGGTGCGTCTTTACCGGTAAAGCTGACGTTTAATTTTTTTCCGGTTTTTATTTCAGTCACTTGGGTGCCGAGATAAATGGCTGCATAACGCGCACGAATCATTTTTTCTAAAGGTTTAACTAAGTCACGATCACAGCCAGGAATTAATCCGGGTGATAATTCGACGACGGTAACGGCTGAACCTAAGGCGTCGTAGACCATCGCCATTTCTAAACCAATAATGCCGCCGCCGATCACTAATAATTTTTCTGGAATATCATCGAGTGCTAATGCGCCAGTTGAATCAATGATGCGCGGGTCTTTGGGTAGTTGTGGTAATACAACAGGTTCTGAACCGGCTGCAATAATGGCGTAATCAAACTGTAAATTTTTTGTGCCGTCTTTGGTTTGAATGCTGACGCTGTGGGGTGAGTCAAATTGTGCGATGCCGTAAATGACTTCAACATTGCGTTTTTTGGTTAAACCTATTAGTCCGTCGGTAAGTTTTTTAATTACGTCATTTTTTTGTGCGACGAGTTTTTTAATATCAATTTTTGGCGCGTCAAATTCAACACCGTGCGCGGCCATCGTTTTGGTTTCGTTAATGATTTGCGCAACATGCAATAACGTTTTTGATGGAATGCAACCTACGTTTAAACATACGCCGCCTAACATCGGATCTTTTTCAATTAATACAACTTGTTTGCCCAAGTCGGCTGCGCGAAACGCGGCGGTATAACCGCCTGGGCCGCCGCCAATGACAATGACTTCTGCGTGCAAGGCAGGATCGCTATCATTAGTTTTAGAAGGAGCGCTGGTTTTTTGTTTGTCTGATTTAACAGTGCTAACAGTTGCAGCAGGCGTTGTTGTATTAGTGCCAGAAGCAGTGTTGCCTGTACTGCTGCGATAATGGCCTAGCAGAGTACCTTGCGAAATTTTATCGCCAATTTTAACGAGCAGACTTTCAATGATGCCATCCGCTGGCGCGGGAATATCGAGTGTGGCTTTGTCGGATTCAACGGTGAGTAGTGATTGTTCTTTTTTGATAGTCTCGCCGACTTTGACCAATATCTCGATCACTTCGACGTCTTTAAAATCACCAATATTCGGAACTTCGATGGCTGTAGATGCGCTCATAATTTTTTATCTAATTTGTTTTGGTTAAAGCACTAAACGACGTGCGTCAGACAAGACTTTGCCTAAGTAAGTAGTGAAGCGCGCCGCTTGCGCGCCATCAATCACGCGATGATCGTACGATAATGACAAGGGCAATATTAAACGAGGTACAAATACGCCTTCTTGAAAGACAGGTTTTATATCGGCGCGTGACACGCCGAGGATTGCAACTTCGGGTTGATTCACGATAGGTGTGAATGCCGTACCGCCAACACCACCTAAACTAGAAATGGTGAAGCAAGCGCCTTGCAATTCATGCGGTGCTAATTTACGTGCACGCGCACGTTCGGCCACTTCGCTGAGTTCTTTGGCAAGTTCGCCCAGCGATTTTCTATCCACGTCTTTAAACACCGGCACTACTAAACCTTCGGGTGTATCAACGGCAACACCAACGTTATAGTATTTTTTTAAGATGATATTTTCTTGCGCATTATCAAGTGATGAATTAAAACGCGGATATTCTTTAAGCGCGGAGACGACGGCTTTAATTAAAAAAGCGACGACGGTGATTTTGACATCTTTACTGGCATATTCTTTATTTAGATCTTTGCGAAATTGTTCAAGGTCGGTGACATCGGCTTCATCAAACTGTGTGACGTGAGGAACATAAAACCAGCTGCGATGTAAAAAACGTCCGGTGAGTTTGTTGATCTTAGTCAATGGTAAAATTTCGGTCTCACCAAATTTCGTGAAATCAATATCCGGTAATTCCGCAACATACAAACCGGGTTGACCGCCCGTGCTGCGACTTAATACTTGTTTGATATACGATTGCACATCTTCTTTTAAAATACGGCCTTTCGGCCCACGACCTTGAATTAAACCTAAATCCGCACCAAGTTCACGCGCAAAACGTCGCACTGAAGGACTCGCATGAGCTTTGCGAAAGCGACCATCATTAATTGGCGCGAGTGGTGCAGCGCTGGGACCGTTGGGATGCGTGCTGGCAGGTTTTGGCGCTTCGATTTTGGTTGGGATGTCGGTGTTGTTAGCGACGGGTGCCGATACTGATGCCGGTGCTGCAACGGATTTTTCTGTGTCAGTTTTTTCTGTCGCGCTTTCATTAACTTCTAACAGCAGCAGTAAATCGCCTTTAGAAATTTTATCGCCGACTTTAAGTTTTATTTCTTTAACTACGCCGGCGTACGGTGCAGGAATATCTAAAGTAGCTTTATCAGATTCCACTGTGATCAGTGAGTCTTCGACTTTAACGCTGTCACCCACGCTGACCAAAATTTCAAGCACGTCAACACTTTTAAAGTCGCCGATATCGGGGATGGTAATTTCTTTAATGACTGCCATGTTATTGTTACCTCCGCTTACACGTACAGCGGATTAAGTTTATTGGGATTTAAGCCGTACTGTTTAATCGCTTGGCTTACGGTCGTGACCGGTATTTGACCTAAATCAGCCAGTGATTTAAGTGCGGCAACCACAATGTAATGACGATTGACTTCGAAATGATCACGCAATTTAGCGCGTGTATCGCTGCGACCAAAACCATCTGTGCCGAGCGCAATATAATAACGACGAATCATGGGGCGAATTTGATCCGCATAACTGCGCATATAATCCGTGGCGGCAATGATCGGTCCTTCTTGATTTTGCAAGCAGTGTTGCACGTGACTGACTTTAGGTTTTTCTTCAGGATGCAGCATGTTGTAACGTTCAACATCAATACCATCCCTACGTAATTCATTAAAGCTGGTGACACTCCAGATATTGGAACTCACTTTAAAGTCTTGTTCTAATAATTCTGCCGCTGCAATAACTTCGCGTAATATGGTACCGCTGCCGAGTAATTGCACTTTGAGTTTAGCTTTAGCTGTTTGTTTAAATAAATACATACCTTTGATGATGTCTTCATTTACGCCTTCAGGAAGTGCAGGGTGTGAATAATTTTCGTTCATCACGGTAATGTAGTAATACACGTTGTCGCCACGCATATACATGCGTTGCAAACCTTCGTGAATAATGACGGCTAGTTCATACGCAAAACATGGATCATAAGAAATGCAATTCGGTACCATCGCGGCCATTAATTGACTGTGACCATCTTGATGTTGTAAACCTTCACCCGCGAGTGTGGTGCGGCCCGCAGTGCCGGCTAACAAGAAACCTTTAGTGCGGCTATCACCGGCTGCCCAACATAAATCACCGACGCGTTGAAAACCAAACATCGAATAAAAAATGTAAAACGGAATCATGTGCACGCCGAGTGTGCTGTACGTTGTACCGGCGGCGATGAACGATGACATTGCACCAGCTTCGTTAATGCCTTCTTCTAAAATTTGTCCGGCTTTATCTTCGCGGTAATACATTACTTGATCTTTATCGACCGGTTCGTAAAGTTGTCCAACGGAAGAATAAATTCCCATTTGGCGAAACATGCCTTCCATGCCGAAGGTGCGTGCTTCATCCGGAATGATAGGCACTATATGTGAGCCAATGGATTTATCACGAATTAACGCGGCTAAGATACGCACGAATGCCATCGTGGTCGACATTTCACGGTCTTCACTACTTTTTAATAGCGCATCAAAACTACTTAATTCAGGAATCGCTAAAGTCGGTGCGCTGGTGCGACGTTGTGGTAAAGAACCACCGAGTGCGCTGCGTCGTTCGCGCAAGTATTGCATTTCCGGACTGTCTTCAGCCGGTTTAAAATAATTCGCTTGTTCGCAATCGGCATCGGAAATAGGCAAACGAAAACGATCACGAATATATTTTAATGATTCTGCGTCGAGTTTCTTTTGTTGATGCGTAGGATTTTTCGCTTCAGCGATAGCGCCCATGCCATAACCTTTTACGGTTTTCGCTAAAATTACGACGGGTTTGCCAACCGTGTTTACGGCTTTGGAATAGGCCGCATACACTTTATGCGGATCATGACCGCCGCGATTTAAACGCCAAATATCTTGATCAGATAAATTCGCGACCATTTCTTTTACTTTTGGATCTTTGCCAAAGAAAAATTCGCGCGTATAGGCGCCGCCTTGGGCTTTATAGTTTTGGTATTCACCGTCAACGGTGTCTTCCATAATTTTTAATAAACGACCTTCGCTATCTTTGGCGATTAATGGATCCCAATAACTACCCCAAATAACTTTGATCGCTTCCCAACCCGCACCGCGAAACACCGCTTCGAGTTCTTGAATAATTTTGCCGTTGCCACGCACTGGGCCATCAAGGCGTTGCAAATTACAGTTCACGACAAAAATTAAGTTATCTAATTTTTCGCGGGCCGCCAGGGAAATAGCGCCCAAGGTTTCGGGTTCGTCCGATTCACCGTCGCCGACAAAACACCACACTTTTTGTTTTTCAGTATTAGCAATGCCACGCGCGTGCATGTATTTCAACATACGCGCTTGGTAAATCGCCGTGATCGGGCCAAGGCCCATCGAAACCGTCGGGAATTGCCAATAGTCTGGCATTAGCCAGGGATGCGGATAAGACGATAAACCTTTGCCATCGACTTCTTGGCGAAAAGTATCCAATTGGGTTTCGTTGAAACGGCCTTCGAGGAAGCTGCGGGCGTAAATACCCGGTGAAGAATGGCCTTGGTAGTAGATCAAATCGCCAGGATGGTCGTCATGCGGTGCATGCCAAAAATGGTTAAAACCCACGTCATAAAGCGTCGCCATCGAGGCAAAAGTGGCAATGTGGCCCCCAAGTTCGCTGTTATAACGATTGGCGCGGACCACCATGGCCATGGCGTTCCACCTTATATATGAACGTAACTTCCATTCTAATTCGCGGTTGCCGGGGCTGCGGGTTTCAAGATGGGGGGGAATGGTATTTAAATAAGCGGTATTGGCCGTAAACGGTAAATAAGCACCCGAACGGCGCGCTTTTTCAATCAGTTGTTCGAGTAATTGGTGCGCACGCTCGGCACCTTCTAGTTCGAGGACAACCTCTAGCGCGTCTAACCATTCTTGGGTTTCTTGGGGATCCTGATCTTTGAATTGCGGGTCAGTCATTCGAAATCCTCATAGCTTCTTTGCGGTGTGCAGAAGCAAGTATTAACTGGGTGACCGAATTTACGCAGCGTATGGCGAACGAAAACTCGGCCAGGAAATTAAGGGTTTGCGGTGCTGTATTGGAAATGCGCCAATACACCATATAAGCGGGCTTAATCTTAACGTGCTTAGGGCAGAATTTACAGTCATGTGTATTCTCGCTGAATGTGCTAGGCATTTTGCACCATCCTCGATTCACGGCGAGCGCAGCAACCGTGTACAATTCGCCGCCTTGCAATTCTCATCAGTCAGCCAAGTGGATCTCATGACGACACCTAAACAAGCTATTAAAAAAGTAGTACTCGCGTATTCCGGTGGTTTAGATACTTCCGTGATTTTGAAATGGTTGCAAGACGTTTATCAATGCGAAGTAGTGACCTTCACCGCTGACTTAGGTCAAGGCGAAGAGGTTGAACCCGCGCGTGCCAAAGCTGAAGCATTGGGCATTAAAGAAATTTATATCGAAGACGTGCGTGAAGAATTTGTCCGCGATTTTGTCTTCCCAATGTTTCGTGCTAACACCATTTATGAAGGTGAATATTTGCTTGGCACTTCAATTGCGCGGCCCCTGATTGCTAAACGTTTGATTGAAATAGCTAATGAAACAGGTGCCGATGCGATTTCGCATGGCGCAACCGGTAAAGGCAATGATCAAGTGCGTTTTGAATTAGGTGCATATGCGTTAAAGCCCGGCGTAAAAGTAATTGCACCGTGGCGTGAATGGGATTTAACGTCGCGTGAAAAATTATTGGAGTACGCAGCAAAAAATAATATTTCGATTGAACGTAAAAAAGGCGGTGGCTCACCGTATTCAACCGATGCGAATTTATTGCACATCTCTTACGAAGGTCAGATTCTAGAAAATCCGTGGAGCGAACCCGAAGAAGACATGTGGCGTTGGTCGGTGTCACCAGAAAATGCGCCGGATAAAGCAAGCTATCTAGAAATTACCTTTGCTAAAGGTGACGCCGTAGCATTAGACGGTAAAGCCTTAAGCCCTGCGACTATTTTAGAAACCTTAAATAAAATCGGCGGCGCGAATGGCATTGGGCGTTTGGACTTAGTGGAAAATCGTTATGTTGGTATGAAGTCACGCGGTTGTTATGAAACACCGGGCGGTACGATTTTATTAAAAGCGCATCGTGCGATTGAGTCGATTACCTTAGATCGTGAAGTCGCGCATTTAAAAGACGAATTAATGCCGCGTTACGCCAGTATGATTTATAACGGCTATTGGTGGAGCCCGGAACGTTCAGCGCTGCAAACTTTAATTAATGAAACACAAACGCCAGTGAATGGCGTAGTGCGTTTAAAA
The DNA here is from genome assembly GCA_013817245.1 of Gammaproteobacteria bacterium. Taxonomy (NCBI): domain Bacteria; kingdom Pseudomonadati; phylum Pseudomonadota; class Gammaproteobacteria; species Gammaproteobacteria bacterium. The sequence continues at coordinate 34,413 of JACDDA010000007.1, read as the reverse complement.
CTCTACAAAGGCAATGTCATTGTGGTCGGACGCCAATCAGAAAGCGACAGTTTGTTTGATGCCAATATTGCTACGTTTGAAGATGATGGCGGTGCCTATAATCAAAAAGATGCAGAAGGCTTTATTAAGTTAAATGCCTTGCGCATGCGTATCGCGGCTAACAAACGCAACATTAAATAATTTATTACCTTTGTGAGCGAGCGCATGTGTGCGCTCGTTCTTTTTTCTGCTTTATCAATTAGCGCGCATATGATTGCTGCGACTGCGAATTTTATCCAAGTAATTTTTTACTTTGTCTGAGAAGCTGCGTTGTTCATCATCTTGAGGCGCATCTACGGCATAACGTTTGTTTAATTCCGGACGCGCGCGGAGCTGCTCAAAACGAATGAGCGAGGTGCTGATGGCGCGTTGTAATAATCCGCTAGACACAGGTTTAGGTAAATATCGATAGACTTGGCCTTGATTAATTAAATCAATTAAAGAGGTAACATCGCTAAAAGACGTGACAACAATCGCTAACAAACTCGGTTTGTGTTTGCGTAAGGCTTTAATCGTGCCGCTGATGTCTTGCTGATTAATGACTAATTCGGAAATTAAAATGGCAATATCGTGTTTGGCAATAATTTCAAAAGCTTCGCGTAAAGTGCGAGCACAAAAAATATTGATGTGTTGTAAAGCCATATCATTGATGGCATGTAAGGTTTCTTTGTCTTCATCTAATATTAAAATATTGACTTTGCCATCGCTGCTAATGATGGGTTCGGTGGTCTGCGGCGTTGAGCGCAGCAATTGCGCGGTTTCTTGAGCTGCGGTAGCCGCTTCTGCAACGGCGCTTTTTAACGTGTCGATGCTCCACGGCTTGCGTAAAAATCGAAACACTTCGCCTTCGTTAACCGAGTTCATGACCGCTTCGAAATCAGAATAACCCGTTAATAAGATCCGCATTGTTGTAGGTGAGATATCGCGGGCTTTGCGTAAGACTTCTACGCCGGTCATATTCGGCATGCGTTGATCGGATAATAAAACCTGCACATTATGTTTTTCTAATAAGGCCAGTGCTTCTTGTCCTGATGTGGCGGTTAAGATTTGATATTCATTGCGAAATAACATGCGTAATGAACGAAGAATGCGTTCTTCATCATCTAGCAGCAAAAGTGTAGGCAGTGTAGTTTGCGTCATAATAGGTGCCTTTATTTGTTGGACTTAAAAATCCATCACCTTTTTGAGTTCTAAAGGCGCGGCGGTCAGTGTATTAGACAAAATTTCCGGAGACATTGATTCGTTTGTTTGTAATTGTCTAATGGGCAGCTTGATATTAAAAAGAGTGCCATGTCCTACTTTTGATTTCACGCTAATGAGGCCGCGGTGTTGTTTGATGATTTGATAAACAATCGACAAGCCTAAGCCCGTGCCTTCGCCGATTTTTTTAGTGGTAAAGAAAGGATCGAAAATTTTATTTAATAAACTGTCAGGAATGCCTTTGCCTGAATCACGAATACTAATGATGACATGCGAGCCGTCATTTTTAGTGCTAATGTAAATATCGCCGAATGCTTCGATCGCTTGCGCTGCATTGGTGATTAAGTTTAAAAATACTTGGTTTAGTTTAGATGGCGAGCACGTAATTAACGGAATATCGTCCGCATATTTTTTATGGATGTTAGCTTTATTTTTTATAACGTTTTTCCCTATCATTAAAGCGTTATCAATGCATTCATGAATGGAGACGTTGGCAACGGCTGCTTTGTCGATGCGGCTAAAATCTTTTAAGCCGGTAACGATTTCGCCGATTTGATTGAGTCCATACAGGCTGTCGTCAATTAAGTTGTTAATTTCCGCGTAGAGTTTTTCTTCGCGTTGTTGTTCACATTCTTGCATGATTTCTAGAATGGCCTGATCTAATGTAGTGCTGTCGACATTTTCATCCGCCATCATGTGCAGTAAGTCTTCAAATTTGCTGACTAATTGCATGACTTGTAAAAATATACCGCGACTCATGTTGACGTTATTAGAAACGTAACCTAACGGCGTATTAATTTCATGCGCAACGCCCGCTACCATTTGACCGATAGACGCCATTTTTTCGGATTGGATCAGTTGGCTTTGTGAAGCTTTTAATTGTTTATAAGCTTTTTGCAGTTTTAAACTGTTGTAACGATATTGATTTTCTAGCGCGGTTAATAAGCTCGGTACCGCCGCCATGCCAAAATATTCACCGTCTTTAGTGATGATGAAGTCATCTTTAACGGGATATTCGATATTCTCAGTAATATGCCGCGCAGCGGAGTCGATGGACTCATCATGTCGCACCGTCAGTGCTTCGCTATACATGATGTGAGCAACGGTTTTTTTGCCGAACAAATCACGACCATACGGGCGCAAATAAATTTCCATGAAGCGATGTCGACTAATAATGCCGACAGCACAACGACCTTCCACTACTGGAATCGATAAAACGAGTTTGTATTCGGGACGAAGAAATAATAGTGCGACTTCTTCCACTTTAACGATAGTGGAAATAGGCGGCACGTTGACCGCTAAGCCTTCAACTGTCGTAATGACAAGTGGTGCAACAGAGACAGCAATATTTGTAGATGACATAGGTGTCGGTATCCCTAATGGGCGATAGCTTACCTATGGAATATGGCATTTTTATGAACGAACGAACTTACGAATGAAATTTATTGCGACCAACGTACCGAATCTAATGACATCGAAACAGAGCTGTCTTGATTTTTGATTTGTTCAATGCGCACTGGAATAAAATTTAAGCGCGGTGCAATCCAGGTATGAGTAACCCGCTTGCCATGGACGCGACTTAATTTTTGTGTTTGATATTCGCCGAGTTTGGTTTTAAGTGTTTCCGTGCCAGAGAAACTTAAGGTGTAGTTATTAATCTCGCCATCATCGAGCACGGGCACTTCAATCGATTTTGCGCCGGTTTGTAATGCGATGCTTAAAAATAATTGGGCAGATTGTGGGTCATATAATGGCTTGTCTAAAGGAAACTGTTTGGGGGCGCCATTTACAACGGTTGTGACAGTTTTTTGATTCCAGTCATAAACGTATTGCACATTTTTGGCTTTGTCGCCGCCTTTGTGTTTATGTTCGTAAATCAGCGGTTTAATACTATTGTCCGGCATGAGTCGCACTTGGCTCGATTCAACAACTTCTTGTTTAGTGAAAAGTGAAGCCACGCCATAAGGTTTAACGCGCGAACTGTATTCCCAAATGCCGTTGCCTTTATCGCTTAATGTCATGACTGCGTGACCAACCGCAACGCCAAGTTTTTCTATTTTATATTCTGCTACATACGGAGTAAGTGTTACTTTTGTCGCGGGCTTGTTGCTGTCGGTGGGAGTTAATACGGTAGGAGGCAACGCCGTTGGAGCTACTACGGCCGGTGCATTAGCAGCAGGGTTTGCTTCAGTCGATTGGGCTTCACCGCCCGCAATGACTGCATTGAGGTTAAATAAAACCATAAGACCGAAACATATTTTTTTCATGGGTTCACAGTATCTAAATTCAGTGGCTGTGACAAGCGTTGTTGATCGAATACCACGTGTTGATTAACCAGGTGTAAACGACCTTGGGCATACCAGTCTATGACCCGAGGATAAAGTTGATGTTCCCTGGTTTGAGTTTTAGTTGCCAAGGTTGCGGCAGTGTCGTCGGCGCAGATCTGAATACGTGCTTGTGCGATTAAGGGGCCGCCGTCTAATTCTTCAGTGACAAAATGCACGGTACTACCATGTTCGCTATCACCGGCATCCAGTGCGCGTTGATGAGTATGCAAACCGCGATATTTGGGTAACAGTGAGGGATGAATATTGAGTAAACGTCCCGCGTAATGCCGTACAAACGTCGGTGTTAAGATGCGCATGAAACCAGCCAGCACGATGAGATCCGATGCATAGGTATCGATAGTCAGTTGCAGTGTTTGATCAAACTCTTCGCGCGTTGCATACGTTCGATGATCAACATACGCGGTAGGAATTTGCGCAGCTTGTGCACGTTGTAATGCATAGGCATTAGCATTATTGCTAATTACGCCGACGACGGTTGCATGACAGCGTTGTTGTTGGCAGGCATCGATGATCGCTTGCAAATTTGATCCATTGCCCGAAACCAGAATCACCGTGCGGGTTGACGCTGTCATAAATAATTAAATTTTTAATTACTTAAATTATCGAGAATCACATGCGGCGCTGCGTTGCTAGCTGCGCTATTGGTTTCAAGTCGTCCAATAATATCGACTTGCTCGCCTGCCGTTTTTAAGTCACGCATGATCGCATCAACGTGTTCGGCGGCAGTAATAATAATTAAACCAATACCGCAGTTAAAAGTGCGGTGCATTTCAAATGCTTCAATATTGCCAGCGCTTTGTAACCAGTTAAAAATTTCCGCGCGTTGCCATGCGTGACAATCAATCCGCGCTTGCAGACCTTTGGGTAAAACACGGGGTAAATTTTCTGGTAAACCACCGCCGGTAATATGCGCAATCGCGTGCAAAGGATATTTGCTTAGCAATGCGAGCACCGGTTTTACATAAATACGCGTCGGTGCTAACAACGCTTCACCTAATGTGCGATCACCAAACGCGCTGTCGAGCGTCGCGTGGCTGTGTTCAATCACTTTGCGTGCTAAAGAATAACCATTCGAATGCAACCCCGATGAATGCACGCCGAGAATAACGTCGCCCGCAACACAGGCTTGACCATCGAGCAGCTGTTCTTTTTCGACAATGCCCACGCAAAAACCCGCGAGATCATATTCTTCATCGGCATACATACCGGGCATTTCGGCGGTTTCACCACCGACTAATGCCGCGCCAGATTGCAAACAGCCCTCAGCAATTCCGCTGATCACCGCAGTTGCGGTATCGACATTCAGTTTGCCTGTGGCGAAATAATCTAAGAAAAATAAAGGTTCGGCGCCTTGCACCAAAATATCGTTGACACACATGGCGACTAAGTCGATACCAATCGTGTCGTGTTTACCCATTTGTTGCGCGAGTTTTAATTTAGTGCCCACGCCGTCGGTGCCGGACACTAATACGGGTTGACGATAACGATGCAGCGGTAATTCAAACAAGGCGCCAAAACCACCCAGCCCGCCGAGGACTTCAGGCCGTTGGGTGCGTTTTACTAAGGGTTTAATCCGTTCGATTAAGGCATTGCCCGCATCAATGTTAACGCCCGCAGTTGCGTAGCTCAGAGAAGTATTTGAATTCGACGAATCGCCCATGAAAAATCGCTCGTGTGGCTATGGGATTGGGGGCGGCATTGTACACCGAGCGCCGCTGAGGCAACACCGTTGTGAAACCGAGGTTTCGGTTAATGGATGATTTCGCAGATGTTTTTATTGAGGGCAGCCATTAAGATAGCGGCCCAACCCATAAGGCTTCGGATCATGATAGTGCGATATACCTCGTTATTAGCTCGGCGTGTGCAATACAAGCTGGCGGCATACCTATTTATAGGTGGTTTGTTGCTCGGTGCCTCTGTTAGCAGTCATGCGGTGGATTTGACCAGTGGCCGCGTGCCGGTGGCCGATACCAGTTTGAATGCGCGTTCCGCCGCATTTACTCAAGCGTTTGATCAAGTGTTGGTGAAGTTGGGCGGCAATCCGAATGTATTGCAAACCCAGCAAGCCAAAGATTTACGCGCTAACGCTAACCAATGGGTGCGCAGCTATCGATATATAAGTGTTGATACGGCGGCATCAGACAAGCAGCAAATTATTGAAGTAAGTTTTAATGAGCGTGCGGTATTGCAAGCGGTGGAAGCAGCCGGTTTACCGTATTGGCGCGGCGAACGTCCGAAAGTATTGGTGTGGATAGTGGTTGAACGTGCGGGACAGCGTGAGTTTATTGCGGATGAAGACGAGTGGAGCGCAGCATTACACAGCGCCTTAATGACGGCGGCTTATCGACGCGGCATCGATGTGGTATTGCCTTTGTTAGATGCGCAAGATCGACAAGCTTTAAAAACCACCGATGTAATGAATGATGTCGTCAATAATATTCGAGTTGCTTCAGCTCGTTACGGTACGCCGGCCGCTTTGGTTGGTTATGTGAATGATAACGGCAGCACGGCGGATGCGCGTTGGAGTTTGCATTTTGGTGGTGACGCGCAAACGTGGCGCGGCCGTGCAGATAACGCCGAGTCCGCTGTTGCAAAAGCGGTAGACGACATGGTGAATATCGTCGCGCAACAATCACTCGGGCAACAAGGTGCGAGTAGTGCATTAAACAAAGTGTTATTGCGAGTCGATGGTGCAACGTCGGCGCGAGATTATGCTAACGTTTTGCAGTATTTAAAAAAACAAACCTTTATTGAACAAGTGACACCTATTAATTTGCAAGGTGATCGTATTGATTATCAAATTCAACAACGCAGCGATATTATAAAATTGCAACGTGCGCTAGATGCTTCAAACTTGTTGCAACCCGCAAGCAGAGAGTCATCGACTAGAGCGACAAACAATTCGAATGCTGTGCCAGAACTGCATTACACGCTGCGTCGTTAAACATGCAATTAGCGCTGAATATTCATTTGCCCGAAACGGCAACCTTGGCTGCATTTATCGCGGCTGATAATGCCGATTTAGTTGCGTTATTAAATGCGATGGCGCTGGGTCATAGTGAATTGCAAGCCTATGTCTGGGGTGAAAGTGGTGTTGGCAAAACCCATTTACTACAAGCGGCATGTCATGTTGCGAACAGCGCGGGTTTGCGCAGTGTTTATATTCCGCTCGATGTCGCAATGTCGTATGGTGCAAACGCGTTAGAAGGTTTAGATGCATTGGATCTCGTGTGTTTAGATGAATTGCATTTGCTAGCAGGGCAAGCAGACTGGGAACGCGCTTTATTTAATTTGATTAATGAGTTGCGTAGTCGGCAAGCGCGATTGATCTTAGCGAGTCGCAAACCAGTGAGTTATGCGTGGCAATTAGCTGATTTGCAATCACGTTTAAGTTGGGGGCCGGTGTATCAATTACGCAGTTTGTCGGATCAACAAAAAGCCGAAGTGTTAATTAAACGTGCAGCCTTGCGCGGTTTAGTATTAAAAGAAGATGTAGCGGATTATATGTTGAGTCGTTATCCGCGTAATCTCGCCATTCTCTGCGATATTTTGCAAACCTTAGATCGTGCTTCGTTAGCGGAACAACGGGCTTTAACTATTCCGTTTGTGAAACAGATTCTGGCACAACAGGCGTAAGCGTTTTATTAGCTTTGATAAATACTAAACAGCTGATAAATAATATTACGCTGCTCAATACTGTCATGATGCCAATCATGCGTGCGGGTGTATTCGGAAATGCCCACATCACGCCGACGGTAAAATAATACAAACTCAAAAAACTACACCACGCAAACGTATATGCGCGTGCATGCAATAAACCTCGCAACGGTAAGGTCAACGGTAACGCGAGACACAGCAACATAACCATACGTTGCACCGGATGATCATTGCCAATGGATTGAATCAACATCAGTATTAATAAAATGCCTAATGCAGCTAACGCGCTAATTCGACTAATAGTTTTGAGCATATTATTTACTTTATCGTTGATGTTAATTGTTGTGCAATCCGCGCGACGCGTTCACCTAAGGCACGCGCTAGGCGTTGTTCTTCATCGGTGAGTTGCGTGTTGTGCTCAAAAGCAACATGACTTGCACCGTAAGGACTGCCGCCGCTACGTGTGCTACTTAGTAGTGCTTCGGTATAAGGCAAACCGACCAGCACCATACCATGATGTAATAAAGGCAACATCATGCTCAGCAGAGTTGATTCTTGGCCGCCGTGCAAACTGCTAGAAGACGTAAATACTGCTGCGGGTTTACCTGCCAAGCTACCGCGCAACCAGTCTGCTGATGTTTGCTCGAGAAAATATTGCAAATTAGCCGACATATTTCCAAAACGGGTCGGGCTACCGAGAATCAAACCGCTGCATTGCCGCAATTCTTCGATGGTTGCGTAAGGCGGACCATCAAGAGGCTGTGAGCTATCAGCATGCTGAGTCATGTTATTACTGACCGGCGGGACACAACGAATCTGTGCGGTTAAGCCGCTTTGTTCAACGCCGCGCGCCAACGCATACGCCAGATTGCGCGTGGAGCCGTGACGGCTATCAAATAGAATTAAAATATTTCCCATCATGAACCTGTATTAGCTAATTTAAGTGAAAATGAATGCTTTATGACCGCTTTAACTTATTTTGCCGGCATTGTTGCGTCTTCATGACTTTACGGCAAATTAAAACCGAGTCTGGCTTGACACTCACTATATAGATAGGTAGTTTTGTGCCCAGCGTTTTATTGGTTCGAGATATTACACAAATAGGTTGAATGGAGGCCGTGCTTTATGAAGTTAACTAACATTTTCAAAAATTTAGGTATTTTGGTATTGGTTGTAGGCTTGGCCGTAGGTTGCTCTACTGGTCCTAGCAAAGACGAATTGGCTGCTAAACAAGCCGCTGAACAAGCGATTGCTTCTGCACAGTCAGCTATCGAAGAAGCGTCTGCATTAGGTGCTGAATGGCGCGACAGTCAAAAAATCTTGGATGAAGCGAAAGCAGCATTCGAAAAAGCTGATTATGTAACAGCAAAAGATTTGGCTAATAAAGCGGAAGCTCAAGCGCGTAATGCAATTGCGCAATTGAAGACCGCAGAGCAAGACAAAGCAGCCGGTACTGCAACGGGTGCCAGCAATGGCAATAGCGGCGCTAGCAATGCTTATACAGTGAAAAAGGGTGATAGCTTGTGGGCAATTTCTGGTAAGAGCTCAACTTATGGCAATCCTTATCAATGGCCGTTGATTTATAAAGCGAACAAAGACAGCATCAAAGACGCTGATCTTATTGAGAAAGGTCAAAAACTGAACATCAATTCTGCGCCGAGCGCGGCAGAAGTAGATGCAGCAGTTATGCATGCTAAGACCCGTGGCGCGTGGAGCGTAGGTCCTGCAGAAGCTTCTGATAGCTCTTACTTAGCAAAATAAGTTCTACATTATTTTGAAAGTTTAAAAGGGGCCTACTAAGGCCCCTTTTTTATTGTACGATCGGTGTTAATTCGTGCGGAAAAGACTATGAATAGTATTCATTGCAAACGCTTTAAAGTGACGGGTCGTGTGCAAGGTGTATTCTATCGCGCTAGCACACGCGAACAGGCTGTTCTATTAGGTGTAACTGGCTGGGTACGGAATCTTGCAGAGGGTAGTGTAGAATTATTGGCCTGTGGTGATGCGCAGCAATTGGCTGCGTTAGAACAATGGTTATGGCAAGGCCCTGAATTAGCACAAGTGCATGACATCGAGATACAAGCGGCCGCACTAGAAATATTCGCTGACTTTATGGTGCGTTACGATACGCATTAACAAATTAATAACATGGGAATTAAAGCATGAGTAGTATTCCAGCCAAAGGGCTTACTAAGGATCGTAAGTTAGACGTATTGGAATTACTGCGCGAGCTGGAGCAAGACGGCCTCATTGCTAAAGATAAAGCAGATTTAATGCGCAACATTTTTCGCCCTGAAGATGCAGAGCGTAAAAACGCGATTGAGTTCTTGGCCGAAAAAAATCTGACTAATCCCAAAGAAGTTAATCAAAAATTAAATTTAGAATTCCTCAGTCAGTGGTTAGCTAAAAAAACCGGCTTGCCGTATTTTCAAATTGATCCTTTAAAAATTGATGTGGCTTCTATTACCGAAGTTATGTCCTATGCCTATGCGCAGCGTTTTTTAGTGTTGCCGGTTAAAGTCACGATGAACGAAATCACTGTGGCCACGATTGAGCCTTATTCGATGGTGTGGACGCAAGAAATTTCCCGCATGACGAATAAAAATATTAGTTTTGTCATCGCTAAACCTGATGATATTCGGCGCTATCAAGTAGAGTTTTATAATCTCGCAAAAAACATGAAAGGCGCTAAAGATCGGCATACCGATGCGCCGAGTTTGGTGCAAAATTTTGAACAGTTAATCGAATTAGGTAAAGCAGGTACGCTTGACGCGAACAACCAACACATTGTTAATATTGTTGATTGGTTGCTGCAATACGCTTTTGAACAGCGCGCCAGTGATATTCATTTAGAACCGCGTCGCGATTTAGGTCATGTACGTTTTCGGATCGATGGTGTTTTGCATCCCGTTTATGACATGCCACCATCGGTGTTAATTGCGGTCACAAGTCGTATTAAAATTTTAGGTCGTATGGACGTTGCAGAAAAACGCAGACCGCAAGATGGTCGCGTGAAAACCCGTGATAAATCGGGTTTCGAAGTAGAGTTACGTTTATCCACCATGCCGACCGCGTTCGGCGAAAAAATGGTTATGCGGATTTTTGATCCAGAAACCGTCGGCAAAACATTTGAAGAATTAGGTTTTACTAAGCAAGATAGCGAAAAGTGGTCGCACATGATTAGTAAGCCACATGGCATTATCTTAGTTACCGGTCCCACCGGTTCGGGTAAAACCACCACGCTATATTCCTCGTTAAAACAATTATCCACGCCCGATGTAAATGTTTGTACAGTTGAAGACCCTATCGAAAATATCGAAGGCAAATTTAATCAAATGCAAGTGCAGCATAATATTGGTTTAGATTTTGCGGCGGGCATAAGAACGTTATTACGGCAAGATCCCGACATTATCATGATCGGTGAAATACGTGATAAAGAAACTGCGCAAATGGCGATTCAAGCGTCACTCACTGGGCATTTGGTCTTATCCACGTTACATACTAACGACGCAACCTCTGCAATTGCGCGTTTAATCGAAATTGGTGTACCGCCGTATTTGATCAACGCGAGTTTATTAGGCGTGATGGCGCAACGCTTAATAAGAGTCTTGTGTACTAATTGCAAAGCACCGATCGCTGTTGAAGAACAAGGCTGGTCTGAATTAGTTGCGCCGTGGAAAGTAAATGCGCCGAAACAAATGTGCGCTGCGGTAGGTTGTCTCGAGTGCAGGCAAACTGGCTATCGTGGTCGTTCGGGTATTTATGAGATTTTCTTGATGAGTGATAGCTTAAGAAGTCGCATCACCCAAGATATGGATTTAGTTGAGTTTCGCAAACAAGCACTGAAAGAAGGTTTAGTGCCGTTACGTTTAAGTGGTGCGCAAAAAGTAGCTGCGGGTTTAACGACGATTGCCGAAGTGATGAAAGTCGCACCGCCGGCGAGTTTGGGTTAGAGCGGTTTTTAAGTGTGATGAATATCTGCTGAGCTAAGCAGGAACGCGGTAGGGCGCAATAAGCTAGCGCAATGCGCCGCATGCTTATTATCATAAGTCATAACAAACCAGTATAACTATCTGCTCAATGATGAGAGCAGATGTCTTGCACGGCTAATTAATGAAATGACAACGTCATAGACTCAGTCGGTTTCATTTTTTAATTGAGAGTCTGATCCTCGATTACTTGATGAAAACATTAAAAGAGTGGTGTAACTTCATAAGTTTTTTAAGTATTGTCATAACGTTTTTCAACTTCTGACCAATTAGTAATAGACCACCATTTTTTAAGGTAATCTGCACGGCTATTTTTATACTGCAAGTAATAAGCGTGTTCCCAGACATCATTTAATAGGAGAGGTATGTGTCTTTCCATTAATGGAGTGTCGTGCCCAGACGTTGTTATTATTTCTAATGCGGCAGAATTATGCGAAGGTTTAATAAGCCAAACCCATCCTGACCCGAAAATTTTATTTCCTTTATCTTCAAATTCCGATTTGAATTTACTAATACTACCAAAAGTCTCTTTAATTGATTTTGCTAATTCTCCGGTGGGTGAGCCGCCGTTATTGGGAGACATCATTTGCCAATAAAGACTATGGTTGTAATGGCCGCCCGCATTATTTCGAATTGCAGTACGACTGCTATCTGGAATAGCATTCAAATGGTTTAATAACCATTCAAGGGATTTATCTTGAAATTCTGGGAGATGCGTTAATGCTTCGTTAAGTTCTTTAACGTACTTAGCATGATGCTTTTTATGGTGAACCATAATCGTTTCTGCATCAATATAGGGTTCTAAAGCGGTTACCGAATAAGGAAGTTTAGGCAAAGTATGAAAATCGCTGGCCATTAGTGTAATCCTATAAAATAGTTTTTAGCTTTAATCTATTGATCATATTATATGATTCACTTGTATTTTCTGTTTGTCATCGCACATAAGCGAGATAGGATGGGTTAAGCAACGCGCTACCCAACAATAAAAATGCTGCATTTAATATGGTGCAAGATGCACTGGGCATGCTGAAAGAATGGAAGGGTGAACTATTCTTTGTTTGATAATTATGTGCGTAAAGGGTTTTAGCTATGAAGTCGGTTTATGAATTACATGAATTGAATGACAGGAGTGCACGATGATGGGTGTCACGTTGCTCAACCCATCCTACGCGCGAACATAAATCAAGGATTCAAGCTGACGCCTTTAAGGTAGCACGCAGAATGTTCCTTTTTCGCAACCATTCCAGATTAATTACACATGGACGATTCAAAGGAACATAAACCCATGATAATGCGATACGTGATATTTAGTTTGTTTTGTGTTTTGATGGGTTGCGACGAAATGCCTGAGATTCAACTTCAAGATGGTTATCAATACGAAACAGTATATGGTGGAGCTAATTTGATTGTAGATCCAAATGATAATGTATTAGTCAATCCAAATGTAAGCAAGGCTATAGATAATAAACGCTACATAGTCGGTCTTAGAGAAGTGCCTGCTCATAAAGTTGTTGAGTCAGCCGGTTTTACAGATCAAGCTTACGGATATTTTATTTATGATAAATCTACCAAGGTTTTAAATATGGGATTAACAAAAAAAAGAATATGAGAGCGCTTTGAAAAATAAAGGCATAGATCTTAAATTGGAGTTAGTGCCCCGCCATTATTAGTGACGTCAAAAGTCACCTATAAAAGGGCTCTTGTAAAAAGGCCTTGAAATTACCTCGCTTTAACGACCACTTCGAAAGATCTTATTTCACAAACCACCGCTCGCTTAATGCGGTAAAAACTTTATCAGGATATTTGCGTTTGCCTACGCTGCCGTTATAGCGCGCGAGTGCTTTGCGTAAATCGCCTTTTTCCATGTCGTAGTAATAACGCAAAATAGTGGTGCCCATTCGTAAATTAGTTTTTATATTAAACAAATTAGCTTGTGGTTCATTAAGTTCTTTGCGCCAAAACGGCATGACTTGCATTAAGCCTTGCGCACCCACGCTTGAGATCGCGTAGCGATTAAAACGACTTTCAACATCCATGACAGCTAACACGAGTTCGGGAGACAATTTAACGCGCTTAGCTTCGTGATGAGTTGTATGCAAAATAGTCAAACGCTCTTGTGTATCTTTTAGATAACGCGACATGCGCATGCTCATGTCCATTAGCCAGACTTCCGCTTCAAAACGATCTTCAAAACTACTGGCATCGTGAATGGCGGCTTTTAATAAGGCGCGCAATTCTGGCGTGGGTGCTTGACGCTGATATTGTGAATCAGCGATGGCCGGCGTATTCGCGAGACTGAATATTATAAACAGTGCTGTGACGTTTAAATATTTCATTTGTTTAATGCTTCATCTATTTAGTGTTTACCGAGCATGATTTCTTTTAATGCAAATTGTAATTGTGTTAGCGGAATTTTTTTCTCGACATCGCCACGCCGATTTTTGTATTCGACTAAGCCTTCATCGAGACCACGATCGCTGATGACGATGCGATGCGGAATGCCAATTAATTCCATATCCGCAAACATAACGCCCGGGCGTGCATTACGATCATCTAATAAAACGCTAACACCTGCATTGCGTAAGTCGTTGTAGAGTTGTTCGACGGCTTCGGTGAGGCGTGGTGATTTTTGTAAATTAATAGGCACTAAAGCAATATCAAAAGGTGCCAGTTGAGCTGGCCAAATAATGCCATTCGCATCGTGATTTTGTTCAATCGCAGCAGCGACGACGCGCGTAACGCCGATGCCGTAACAACCCATTTGCATGATAATACTTTTACCATTCTCATCTAATACGGTAGTGTTCATGGCTTTGCTGTATTTGTCGCCTAACTGAAAAATATGTCCTACTTCAATGCCGCGTACAATTTCTAATGTACCTTGTCCATCAGGACTAGCGTCACCTGCTACGACGTTGCGAATATCTGCTGTTGTGGGTTCTGGTAAATCACGTCCCCAATTCATGCCGCGCCAATGTTTACCGTCTTGATTAGCGCCGCAGACAAAATCAGCGAGCTGCGCTGCTGCGTGATCAACAATTAATGTTATACCGAGATCTTTAGGACCTATAGAGCCGGGGCCGCAAGATAAAACATTGCGAATGGCTTCTTCGCTAGCGAAACTAAAAGGCTCGGCGATATTAGGTAATTTAGCTACTTTGATTTCGTTTAAGGTGTGATCACCGCGTAAAACCAATGCGATTAAACTATTATCTACGCCGTTAACGATTAATGTTTTTAAGCATTGCGCGGCTTTTATAGTTAATTTTTTAGCTACTTCGTCTATCGTTTTTTGATGCGGCGTATCCACTAAGCTGGCAGATTCGCTTGCATTAGGTCGAGGTGTTTGAGGGGCTACTGCAACCGCTAATTCAAGATTAGCCGCGTAATCGCTTTGATTTGAAAACGCGATGGCATCTTCGCCGCTATCGGCGAGCACGTGAAATTCTTGTGAACGATTGCCGCCAATAGAACCCGCATCAGCAGCGACGGCGCGAAATTTTAAACCTAAGCGCGTAAAAATATTGGTATAGGCGCGATGCATGGCATCGTAAGTAGCTTGCAAGGAGTCGCTGTCAGCGTGGAATGAATAAGCGTCTTTCATAATAAATTCGCGTGAACGCATGACGCCAAAACGCGGGCGTATTTCATCGCGGAATTTTAATTGGATTTGATAAAAATTAATGGGTAATTGTTTATAGCTTTTTAATTCGCGTCGCGCGTAATCAGTAATAACTTCTTCATGCGTAGGGCCGTAACAATATTCGCGATCATGGCGATCACGAATGCGTAATAATTCAGGGCCGTATTGTTGCCAACGTTGCGATTCTTGCCATAGTTCAGCAGGCTGCACGGTGGGCATAAGTAATTCTAAGGCGCCGGCATTATTCATTTCTTCGCGAATCACGGCTTCGACTTTGCGTAATACGCGCAGACCCAACGGTGTCCACGTATATAAACCAGCCGCTAAGCGACGAATCAAGCCAGCTCGCAACATAAGTTGATGACTGATAACTTCTGCATCCGCAGGCGTTTCTTTGATGGTGCTAATAGGAAATTGTGATGTGCGCATGAGTTTTATGTAATCGGTGTAGTGTTTAAATAGTGTGGTGCTTAAGTAAAAATATCAACACATCCCTGTGTTGTAGAAGCGGGGTTTAGTCATTAAACATTATTTGCATTCTTTGGCGATGCGATCTTGAGTTTCTTGCATCGTTTTTTCTTTTTCTTCGTCGGGCATTACTTCGGTTTCGCCATTATCTTTAGCGACACGGATGCGACCACTGCTTTGCAATGTTGCTAAATTAGCGCGTAATTTTTCACAGTTTTCTTTATTATCTTTTTGTGCGGCAGCGGCGGCGGTTTTGTCTTTGGCTGCATTAGCGTTAGCATCGGTTTTAGTATTGTCTTTGTCTTTGTCTTTATTTGCATCTGTGTTGCTGGTGGCGCTGTCATCGTTATCGGGGCGAGGGCCAGAAGAAGTTGTCATACGTTGAACATCTTGACCTTCTTCTTTGGGTCGTTTATCCGTATAACTTACATTACCTTTATCATCAGTTACGCGATACATCGCAGCATTGGCGCTGGCGATGAACACTAAGCTAATAAATGCGGTGCTGGCATATATTAAAAAAGTTTTAAACATATTTTTGTCTCCACGATATTAAAGGGTATTTAAGGCTTTACGTCATATATTGAGCGTTAGCTTGCTGCTTTGGGGATTCCCAAATCCTTGTTGCAGTGAGTTGATTATATAGGATTCACGCCCACAAAGCGGGCGTGAATTATCTTAAAGGACTTCGGAAGCGTGATCGGCGAGTCGTGAACGTTCGCCGCGTAGCAGGGTAATGTGACCGCTATAAGGCCAGCCTTTGAAACGATCAACAACATAGGTCAGGCCCGATGTTGTTTCGGTTAAATAAGGCGTATCAATTTGCTGAACATTGCCTAAACAAACAATTTTTGAGCCGGGCCCGCAACGGGTAATCAACGTTTTCATTTGTTTAGCGGTGAGATTTTGAGCTTCATCAATAATGATATATTTGCTTTGGAAAGTACGTCCTCGCATAAAATTCAACGAACGAATTTTAATACGGCTAGCGATTAAATCATTCGTAGCCTGACGTTCCCATTGACTGTTACCTTGTGGTGACGTTAACACTTCTAAGTTGTCCATCAAAGCGCCCATCCACGGTGTCATTTTTTCTTCTTCCGTGCCGGGTAAAAAACCAATATCTTCACCGACAGGTACAGTGACGCGCGTCATGATGATTTCTTTGAAGCGTTTGCTTTCCAATGTTTGAGTTAAACCCGCTGCGAGTGCGAGTAAGGTTTTGCCAGTACCGGCGATACCTAACAACGTTACAAAATCAATATCGGGATCCATCAATAAATTCAGCGCAAAATTTTGGCCGAGATTACGCGCGGTAATTCCCCATACTGAATGTTTCGGATTCATGTAGTTATGCGCTAATTCAACCACGGCTTGGTCATCGTTTATGCTCCGCACAATGGCTTGAAATTCACTGCCATCACCGAGATAAATACACTGACTTAATTGCCAATGCTCAACAAGCGGGCCGGTTAGACGATAAAATGTACGGCCTTCTTGTTGCCACGATTCCATGTCTTTGCTGTGCGTATCCCAAAAATCGTCTGGCAATTGCGCCATGCCAGTGGGTAATAAGCTAACATCGTCTAAGGCTTGATCACTGAAATAATCTTCAGCATTAATGCCAATGACGCGTGCTTTTAAACGTAAATTAATATCTTTAGAAACGAGCGTAACATCATATTCGGGACGCGTATCGCGAGCGGCGAGTGCGGTAGCAAGGATGTTGTTATCATTTTTTCCGCCGGGTAACCCAACAGGTAAAGCGACGTTGTGTTGTTGAATTTGGAAAAATAATTTACCCGTTGGACTCACGCCTTTAGCGTGGCCGTGTAAATTACCACTTAAACCTAAAGGATTAATGGTAATGCCTTGTTCGATGGGTTGGTTGCCGATACTTTTTACTAAATCATCAAGAAACCGACTCGCTTGGCGCGCATTACGCGAAGCTTCTGACATACCGCGTTTGCCGCCATCGAGCTCTTCCAGCACCACCATCGGAATATAAACATCGTGTTCTTGAAAACGAAATAAGGCAGAGGGGTCGTGCATCAGCAC
Source organism: Gammaproteobacteria bacterium (assembly GCA_013817245.1). Lineage (NCBI taxonomy): Bacteria > Pseudomonadati > Pseudomonadota > Gammaproteobacteria > Gammaproteobacteria bacterium. Next base: position 17,011 of record JACDDA010000007.1, on the reverse strand, counting down.
GGAAGAATCTAATACAAATAAGCGCAAGGGTGTTACCTCGTGATGGAGTTAATATTAAGCGCGATTAAAAGTTTTAACGGCAGCCAGTACTTCTTCGACATGCCCTTTAACTTTAACTTTGCGCCACGCTTGCTGTAACACACCTTCTTGGTCAATGAGAAAGGTGCTACGTTCTATACCTAACACTTTTTTACCATATAAATTTTTCATTTGGATAACATCAAATAAAACACATAAGGTTTCCTCGCTATCCGCGATTAGCTCAAAAGGAAATGCGTGTTTGATTTTGAATTTTTCATGGCTTGTTAAGGTGTCGCGCGAGACGCCGTAAATTGCCGCGCCTAATTTTTTGAAGGCGGCGTGGTGATCGCGAAAATCGTGGCCTTCTTGCGTACAGCCAGGCGTATTATCTTTAGGATAAAAATACAGAATAGAAAGTTGTGCGCGCAAATCTTGATGAGTCAGAGGCGTGTTACCCGTTGCGGGTACTTTAAAAGCAGGAACTTTCTTTCCTAATGTAGCTATCGGCATGTTGCTGTCGGTTGCCTCAGTGTTACTTCAGTGTACCGCATCGAATATTTCATGCAAGCATTCAAACGCACCGTTGTCAGTATATTCTTTTCCGTCTAGGAGTTGTCATTGCTCAAGCCCAGCAGTACCATGCCCGCACATTTCCCCGTCTTTTTGAATGATATCAGCGCAATGTTACCGATTATCACGGTGCTGATTTTTAATGAGGTAATACTATGTTTCGCGGCAGTTTAGTGGCCTTGGTTACGCCGATGCAGCCCGATGGCGCAGTTGATTATGCGGCACTGGAATATTTGATTAATTGGCATTGTGAACAAGGTACGCAAGGCATTGTGGCGGTTGGTACCACGGGTGAATCAGCCACATTAGATTTTGATGAACATACCGAAGTCATTCGTCGTGTCGTACAGATGGTGAATGGTCGAGTGCCCGTTATTGCCGGTACCGGTGCTAATGCTACGTCTGAAGCTATTTATATGACACAACAAGCGCAGTCGGTGGGTGCTGATGCATGTTTGTTGGTGACGCCTTATTACAACAAGCCTACGCAAGAAGGTTTATTTTTACATCATCAAGCGATTGCCGCCGCGGTTGATATTCCGCAGATTTTATACAATGTTCCCGGCCGCACGGCGGTGGATATGAAAGCTGCCACTGTTGCGCGTTTAAGTAAAATTTCCAACATCATCGGCATCAAAGAAGCGATGGGCGATATTCCGCGCATTCGTGAAATTCGTGAATTATGCGGCAAAGAATTTGCTATTTATTCAGGTGATGATGCAACGGCCGTCGAAGCTATGTTAGCCGGCGCTGATGGTGTGATTTCTGTCACTAATAATATTGCGCCTGCTGCTATGCGCCAAGTGTGTGACGCCGCGCTTGCGGGTGATGCGGATAGCGCGATGATGCTGGATAAAAAACTGCAGGGTTTGCATCAAGATTTATTTATTGAAGCGAATCCTATTCCAGTTAAATGGGCGTTAAATGAAATGGGTTTGATCAAAACCGGTATTCGATTACCGATGACGTGGTTATCAGAGTCTTGTCGTTCACGCGTTCGTGCGGCATTGCAACAAGCGGAGATTTTATGAGAATAAGTTTAGTTTTTATCGTGTTGTTATTGGCTGCTTGTAGCAGTGATCCGAAAAAAGAACCTTTACCTGTGTATATGAGCGCACAAGCGGCAGCCCCTGTACGTTATCCGCCCGGTGTAAAAGCGGTTGAAACGCAATCGACTTATAACATTCCTGCAATTGATGAAGTGGTGCAACAAAAACCCTATCATCCAGCCGATTTGGTGGAGCCGCCTATTTTGGCAGAATTGCAAATAGAGTTAAGCAAACCAGAAGATACGACGTTAGTACCTGACGATAAAGAATTAACTAAACCCGTAAAAGTCAAAGAAGATGAAAATAATTAAACAATAATTATTGTTCAGCATCTTTATCGCGTTTGATTAAAGCATACGCGGAGTGATTGTGAATAGATTCGAAATTTTCGGATTCAACAACATAGGAACGAATGCGCGTATCGTCATTTAATTTAGTCGCAACGTCGCGCACCATATCCTCAACAAATTTCGGATTGTCATAAGCGCGTTCAGTAACATATTTTTCATCCGGCCGTTTTAACAAACCATATAATTCGCAAGACGCGGTATCTTCGACGATATCAATTAATTCTTCTATCCAAACAAATTCACTGGTGCGCGCGGTAATGGTGACGTGTGAACGTTGATTATGAGCGCCGTAATCGGAAATCTTTTTTGAGCAAGGGCATAAGCTAGTAACAGGCACGACTACTTTCGTGTGCATATACACAACATTTTGACGAATCTCACCAATAAAAGTAACTTCGTAATCTAATAAACTTTTTACGCCACTGACAGGCGCGGCTTTGTTAACAAAATAGGGAAAGCTCATTTCGATATGGCCAGATTCTGCTTCTAAACGTTCAACCATTTCACGCAACATTTCTTGGAAGGATTGCACGGTGATGGCGCGTTCGTGAGAATTTAGAATCTCCACAAAACGTGACATGTGTGTGCCTTTAAATTGCTGTGGCAAATGCACATACATATTGAAATGTGCAATTGTGTGTTGCACGCCGTCACTACGATCACTGACTTGAACAGGATGGCGAATCGCTTTGATGCCGACTTGATCAATCGCAATATGACGTGAATCTTTACTGCCTTGTACATCCGCCATTGGCGCAGCGGTATGGTCAGAATTGAGCGTAGATTTAGACATAAGTTTGCCTATTCGGTATAGCGCACACAGGCGCGATCGGTTTCCCAGAGTGTGACGGCAGAAACCCGCACACGTTCATTGTTAATTACAGTCGCGATAGCGTTAAATAAATAAGCGGCAATATTTTCCGCAGTAGGGTTAATCTCGGTAAACGGTTCTATATCGTTTAAATAGTGATGATCTAGCCGATCACAAATGGCATTGGTTTCGCGGCGTATAGTTTTAAAATCAATGGCGATACCCAGCTCATCGAGTTGCTGCGCTTGTACTTCGACTTCGACTTTCCAATTATGACCATGCATGCGCGCACAAGCGCCGGGATAACCCCGCAAGGTATGAGCTGAAGCAAAATCTGTCAGGATTTTTAAGGTGTAAAGAGGCATAGGGCTTGTATACAGTCTGTCGAAAAGTTGAGTAATTTAGTGGGAGATTACCCGAGATTAGTTCGAGTGGCAATTGCGGGGTGGTGCTCGCACCAGCCGCTTTGTTTATTCAACCATGTTTGGATCTGTTGTTGTAAACCGGCGGCATCCAGACCTGCAGCGCTGAGCATTTCTTCGCGACTGCCGTGTTGGGTGAAGCTATCGGGTAAACCAATGTGTAATACGGGTAATACGATATTCAATTCGGCCAAAGCCTCGCTAATGGCAGCGCCGGCGCCGCCAGGAATGGCGTTTTCTTCGGTAGTGACTAAATAAGCGTGTTGACTGGCAATCTGTTGCAATAGCTCTTTATCCAGCGGCTTGATAAAACGCATATTGACGACCGTGGCGTTAAACGCTTCTGCGGTTTCTAAGCTGGGTTGAACTAAGGCGCCAAACGCTAAAATAGCTACTTCTTGGCCGTGGCGGCGAATCTCACCTTTGCCAATGGCTAAAGGTTCTAAACCGGCGGTTACCGCAACGCCTGCGCCTTTACCGCGTGGGTAACGCACAGCAGCTGGGCCTTTATGTAAGAACCCCGTGCTTAACATTTGCCGGCATTCGTTTTCATCCGCAGGCGCCATCAGCAGCATATTCGGTAAGCAGCGTAAAAAGCTGATATCAAAACTACCTGCATGGGTAGGCCCGTCTTGACCCACTAAACCGGCGCGATCGATGGCGAATAACACCGGTAAATCTTGAATCACGACATCGTGGACTAATTGATCGTAGCCGCGCTGCAAGAAAGTCGAATAAATTGCCACTACCGGTTTGATGCCTTCGCATGCCATACCCGCTGCTAGCGTTACCGCGTGTTGTTCGGCGATGCCAACATCGAAATAACGGGTGGGGAATCGTTGTTCAAATTCCACCAAGCCTGAACCTTCGCGCATAGCCGGCGTAATGCCCACTAAGCGTTCATCGTGCGCGGCCATATCGCATAACCAGTCACTAAACACCTGAGTATAAGTAGGACTGCCACCTGCTTGCGCGGCGGGTAAACCAAGTTCGGGATCAAAGACGCTAACGCCGTGATAGACCGTCGGTTTTTCTTCAGCGCGGGCATAACCTTTGCCTTTTTTGGTGACGATATGCAGCAGTCTTGGCCCCGGTAATTCTTTCAGATTTTCTAATACTTTTAATAAGTTAGGTAAGTCATGGCCATCCACGGGGCCAAAATAATGCACGCCTAGTTCTTCGAATAAAGTGCCCGGCGTTACCATGCCTTTCACGTGTTCTTCGGCTTTGCGGGCTAATTCGGCAAAACCTTTTGGCATGGTTTCTAAAACTTTTTTGCCGCCTTCGCGCACACTGGAATAAATTTTTCCGGATAGCAGACGGGTTAAATATTTATTCAACGCGCCCACGTTCGGAGAAATCGACATTTCATTGTCGTTCAACACAATTAACACATTGGGTAACACATCACCGGCGTGATTTAAGGCTTCAAACACCATGCCGGCGGTCATGGCGCCATCGCCAATGACAGCTATGCATTGACGGGCTTCGCCGCGTAATTGGCTGGCGAGCGCCATGCCCATGGCCGCACTGATCGACGTGCTGGAATGACCTACACCAAACGCGTCATATTCACTTTCGGCTCGTTTCGGAAAAGGACTTAAACCGCCGTGTTTGCGCATGCTATTCATGCGTTCGCGGCGACCGGTAAGAATTTTGTGCGCATAGGCTTGATGACCCACGTCCCAAGTAATGCGATCGTTGGGCGTGTTAAACACATAATGCAAGGCGATGCTGAGTTCGACCGTACCTAAATTAGCGCCAAAATGGCCGCCCGTGCTCGAAACCGATTGAATAATGAATTGACGCAATTCATCCGCCAATTCGGGAAGCTGTTTATCGTTGAGCGCACGCAGATCGGCAGGCGAATCAATACGACTTAGGAGCGGGAAAGTATCAGGCTTTGTCATTGGGCGCATTTTACCGGTAGCGCAAAGCGCCTGACCACTGCTTATTACGAGAATAGGCTTTTATTTTATGGGTATAAGAAAATTAATAACTGCGCTGGACGATGTAATCAGCGATTTGGCGTAACAAGTCCGCGCTATCGTCAAATTCAGATAAGGCGGCGAGTGCTTGTGCGTGAGTATCGTTTAATTTGACGCGGGCACCGTCTAAGCCTAACAAACTGGGATAGGTGGGTTTATTGCGTGCAATATCAGCGCCTTGGGTTTTGCCCAAGGTGCTTGTATCCGCGATAACATCAAGAATATCGTCTTGAATTTGAAACGCTAAACCCACATGGCGTGCGTAATCGCGTAATGCTTGACGTTGCGCGGCAGCAATCTGTTCGCTGCTATCACACGCTAATAGCGCGCAGGCTTCTATCAACGCACCGGTTTTATGACGATGCATGTTTTCTAATTCGGCGAGATTTAATTGTTGATCAACCGCCGCTAAATCAATCGCTTGGCCACCGGCCATACCTAAAGAACCGGATGCATGTGCGAGTGTACGAATTAATGCAATTCCGTGCGTCGCAGATGTTTGCACAATGGGCGCTTGGAGTAACACTTCAAATGCCATTGCTTGCAAAGCATCACCGGCTAAAATTGCAGTCGCTTCATCAAATGCGATATGACAGGTGGGTTGGCCACGGCGTAAATCATCATCATCCATCGCGGGTAAATCATCATGCACCAGTGAATAGGCATGAATCATTTCAACGGCACAGGCGGCTGCATCTAATTTGTCTAAAGAAATATTTAAGGCTTGGCCGCAAGCGTAAACTAAAACGGGTCGTATGCGTTTGCCACCAGCGGTGACGGCATAACGCATCGCTGCGTGTAATTGTGTGGGTGATTTTTCGGCAGACGGTAATGCTAAATCTAATGCAGCATCAACACGTTGCCGTAATACATTTAATTTATTTTCAAAATCAGTTGGCATGGTGGAAGATTTTATAGAAGAGTTTTAATTGTCATCGCCATCATCATCCAGTGCAAAAGGTTCAGGTTCTGCAGTGGCGGATTGACGCGTTAAAATTTGAACTTTTTGTTCGGCTTCACGTAACGTTTTTTCGCAGGCTTTTGCTAAAGCAACGCCGCGTTCAAAATATTGCAAAGCATTATCTAAACTTAGCTCGCCTTGTTCAAGTTGTTCCACGAGCTTTTCTAAATCAGCGAGATTTTTTTCAAAGCTGTCGGTGGTAGCTTTTTTGGCCATGTTAAGGTCCTCGTGCGAGCAGTGTTAACGCACTGCTGAATGGGTTGCTAAGGTAGCGAGTCGCAGAGATTCGGTCAAACTTAAATTAGATTAAATTCATGATGTCACTAATGCGTTGCACCGGGATAATTTCCATATCTAATTGCACGGATTTACGGGGCAGATTGGCAATCGGCACAATGGCGCGCGTGAAGCCCAGTTTTGAGGCTTCGATTAAACGTTCTTCGCCGTTCGGCACGGGACGAATTTCACCGGCTAAACCAATTTCGCCAAAAGTAACTAATTGATGATCCCAGGGACGATTCCGAAAACTCGATAACGCAGCGAGCACCACGGGTAAATCAGACGCCGTTTCAGTCACGCGCACACCGCCGACCACATTAACGAAAACATCTTGGTTGTACATCGCTAAACCGCCATGTCGATGTAACACCGCTAATAACATGGCTAAGCGATTTTGTTCTAAGCCTAATGTTACGCGCCGTGGATTGTTGCCTTGACTGTCATCGACTAAGGCTTGCACTTCAACTAATAATGGACGCGTACCTTCACGCGTCACCATAATAATACTGCCGGGCACGGGTTGTTCATGACGTGATAAAAAAATCGCAGAAGGATTGCTAACGGCTTTTAAACCTTGGGTCGTCATTGCAAATACACCGAGTTCATTCACCGCGCCGAAACGATTTTTAACCGCACGCACGATGCGATAACGACTACTCGCATCACCTTCAAAATATAAAACCGTATCTACCATGTGTTCGACTACGCGTGGCCCTGCGAGCGTGCCTTCTTTAGTAACATGGCCGATGATAAAAATGGCAGTGTTAGATTGTTTCGCAAAGCGCACCAGTTGTGCGACCGATTCGCGTACTTGACTAACCGAGCCGGGTGCTGCGCTTAAACTATCGGTGTACAAGGTTTGAATTGAATCGACCACCATCACGTGAGGTTTTTCTTGTTCCGCTAAGGCTAATACCGTTTCAATGCGTGTTTCAGTCGCCAGTCTTAATTCACCTGCATCAATTTTTAAACGTTGTGCGCGTAACGATATTTGTTGCAAAGATTCTTCACCCGAAACATACAAACAAGGTGATTGTGTATTTAATTGGGCTAACACTTGCAGTAATAAAGTTGATTTTCCAATGCCGGGATCGCCGCCAATTAAAATAACCGAACCTGCAACTAAACCGCCGCCGAGCACACGATCTAATTCTTCTAAGCCAATAGAAATGCGCGTAGTTTCGGCCGCGCTGATATTTTTTAATAAACTAATAGATTTGTTGGCATCGCCCGCCATTTGGCCGCGACTACTGGATTTGCTGATGATCACTTCTTGCAGCGTGTTCCATTCATTGCAATCACTGCATTGTCCCGACCATTGCATATGCAAAGCGCCGCATTCATTGCATTGATAATGTTTTTTGATTTTGCTCATAGTGAAGATGGAGAACCATTTTTGCGATTGGCTTGAATACTTTGCGCTTTTGAAGGCGACAGTCGCGCCAACTTAACGGTATTGTTTTGCGCTTTAATAATTTCGATAGGGCATTCATTAATTAATAAACTAGTGCCTGGCTCTGGAATCATTTCCAAATGTTCTAGGATTAAACCATTCAAGGTTTTTGCATCATCAGTAGGCAGGCTTATGTTTAAATAAGCATTAATGTCCCGTACGTGAGTGCCGCCGTCTATGAGATAACTGCCGTCGATTTGCGATAAAATATCTTTATTGCTAGAAACAGTGTCAGTAGTAAATTTTCCTACAATTTCTTCTAAAATATCTTCTAAGGTAACCAAACCTAATAAATCGCCGTATTCATCTACTACTAAACCAATGCGCCGTTTTTGTTTTTGGAAATTTACCAGTTGCTGCATCAACGATGTGCCTTCTGGAATAAAATAAGTTTCAGTAACGGCGGTTTCCAGTACATTCTTGTTGAGGTCTTCATCGCGATGTTCGGCTAATAAATGCACAATGCGCTTTACATGCAGCATGCCGATGATGTTATCAATGCTGTTTCGGTAGACCGGCAAACGAGTATGCGGGAAATGGTTTAATTGTTCGAGAATCTCGCTCCAGTTATCGTTTAAATCTATGCCAATAACTTCATTGCGCGGCACCATGATATCTTCGACTGTGGCATTTTCTAAATTTAAAATACTGATTAACATTGCTTGGTGACGAGTGCTCAGCAAGGCTGAGGCTTCTTTGACGACAGTGTGCAATTCTTCTTTGCTGAGGTTTATGTCATTGTTAGATGATTGAATGCCCAATGTACGCAAAATGCCGTTAACAATAAGATTAATAAACCAGACGAACACATACATAATTTTTAGTAAAGGCGTGTACACGTACGCTGCGATATATGAAAGTTTTTCAGGATGTAATGCGGCAAATGTTTTGGGTAATACTTCGGAAAAAATCAACACCACAATAATTAATAACACGGCAGCGATGCTGACCGCGAGCGACACTTGCTCCGGGAATAATTGCTGCGCAATAAGCGTGGTGACAATAGGCGCGGATAAATTAGCCGCGCAATTGCCGAGTAAAATCAACCCAATAAGACGATCGGGACGTTCGAGTAAGCGCAGCACCAAAATGGCACCTTGATGGCCCGCACGTGCTTTGTGGCGCAGACGATAACGATTGACTGACATGAGCGCGGTTTCGGTGCCGGAAAACCACGCAGAGAGTAATAAAAGAATACTTAGCAGCAGAAAAAGTGTGCCGACCGAAATAGTATCCAAGCGAAAAGTAGCTCCTTAAAAAATGTTTATAATTATTAAAGCATCAAGAACGATGCAAAATAATTTCTAATACAAATTTGCTACCAAAAAACGCCAGCATTAACAGCATAAAACCGCCCAGCGTCCAGCGAATGGCGATTTTACCGCGCCATCCTGCAATATGGCGGCCGAGTAATAAACATAAAAATACTAACCAGGCGATAACTGAAAATATGATTTTGTGATTAAACCAATTAGACGTGTAAGCAAAGCCGGTAATAAGCGCCAATGTTAAAAGTACAAAACCTGATTCAATCACTTTGAATAATAAATTTTCCATCGTGACTAATGCTGGCAAGGTTTGCACAAAACGACTAATGCGATGCTCATGCAATTGTTTATCTTGAATGGCGAGCAGAATGGCTAACAAAGCGGCAACGGTTAATACGCAATACGCAATGATAGAAATAATAATATGAATTTCGAGTTGCGGATTTAAATGCGTAACATGATTTTGGTGGACGGGTGTTAACACGGCCAATACGATACTCAGGATTGCAATCGGTAGGCTAAGCAGGTTCAGCGTTTCGACATTTGCGCGCCACGACATCAGTAAAATAATAACCACGCTGACCCACGTAAATAAACTTAAGCTATAAGCGAAACTAAAACTTAAACCCGTTGGCATGATAAGCAATTCTGTTAATAAGCCCACATGAAACAAAGCCCCGAGACACGCTGGAAACAACGCGGTTCGGCCCATGCCAGGTGTGTAAGTGCTGCGCGTGTCGCGTAAGCGCAACATGAGTAAAAGCCAGCTGATGCCATAAAAACTGCACGTCGCGATGCCGATAAGAATATTGTTCATCATGAAGGTCGATTCCATTATTTCGTGGGCGGATGTTCTATACCATATATATGGCCTAAATATGATCCAAGCAGAGACGTGAACCAATCGGCAGATTGCGCGATCGGCGCACGGGATTGTGAAGAGCTGCAAACTTTCCGTTACAATCCCCGCTGGCGTTGCAGTACCTTGTTCCGCTTCATAGTAGCATTTTCAAAAGAATCCCTGATAGGGACAGATTCATGCAAATTCGAGTTTTAGGTTGTAGTGGCGGGGTCGGCGGTCAGCGCCGGACGACCTCGCTGCTAATTGATAACGATGTGTTGATTGACGCAGGCACTGGCGCGGCTGATTTGTCGCTAGCGGAGATGCGACAGATTCGTCATATCTGCATTACTCATAGCCACCTCGACCATTTGGTGACATTGCCTTTATTGGTTGATACTTTATTTGGCGAATTAGAAGAGCCGCTGCAAGTGTATGCTCTGCCCGAAACGATTGATGCGATTAAACGCCATATTTTTAATTGGCATATCTGGCCTGATTTTAGCGAATTGCCGAATCCGCAAAATCCCGTCGTGCGATTTATTCCATTAGTGGCCGGTTCATTTATTTATTTATCAAACGATAGAAAAATTGAATCAGTGGCCGTTGCACACGCCGTACCAGCGGTGGGTTACATTGTTAGTCAGCGTCAACGTGTATTTGCATTTAGTGGTGACACTTCGAAAAATGATAGTTTGTGGCAAGCATTAAATCGTTATCCTACGTTAGATTTGTTAATCGTTGAATGTGCTTTTAGCAATGAAGATGCGGCGGTCGCACAACTTGCACAACATTATTGCCCTGATTGGTTAGCGCAAGATTTACAAAAGCTGCAACATCAACCCTTGATCGCGCTAACGCATATGAAACCCGGTGACGAAGCAGTGATTATAAAACAATGCAGCGCTTTATTAGCGCATCGTCAAATCATTGCCTTAGTCGGCAACGAACAATATCAATTTGATTAATAGTCCTTCTACTCTTGTTATCACTTATAGCGGTTAATGCCAATGTTTGAAAATCTTAGTCAACGTTTAAACAGTGTGGTGCGAAATGTCACCGGTCGTGGTCGTTTAACCGAAGAAAACATTCAAAGCGCTATGCGTGATGTGCGCATGGCCTTGCTCGAAGCCGATGTAGCTTTGCCTGTGATTAAAGGTTTTATCGAGCAAGTTAAAACCCGTGCCTTAGGTGCAGAAGTGAGCGAGAGCTTAAATCCCGGCCAAAGTTTTATTCGCATTGTTAATCAAGAACTCACGCAATTAATGGGTGAGGCCGCAACCGAATTAAATTTTACTACAAGACCGCCAGCCGTTATTTTATTAGCCGGTTTACAAGGCGCGGGTAAAACTACCAGCGCGGCAAAACTCGCACGGTACTTGCGCGATAGACTCAATAAAAAAGTTATGTTGGTCAGTTGTGATATTTATCGACCGGCTGCGATTGAACAATTAAAAACCTTAGCACAAAGTTTAGACATCGCGTGGTCAGCCAGTCACGCGGGCGAAACCCCCATAACGATTGCGACACGTGCAATTGATGAAGCACGCAAAGCCTTTGTAGATGTACTAATTGTTGATACTGCAGGTCGTTTGCATATTGACAATGACATGATGGACGAAATTAAAACCCTGCATAAAGCCATCACACCGATCGAAACGTTATTTGTAGTTGACAGCATGACGGGTCAAGACGCCGCCAACACCGCTAAAGTTTTTAATGATGCATTGCCATTAACTGGCGTTATCTTAACTAAACTTGACGGTGATGCGCGTGGCGGTGCTGCATTGTCGATTCGTTATATCACCGGCAAACCAATTAAGTTTGTTGGTATGGGTGAAAAAACTGACGCACTAGAAATATTTCATCCCGATCGAATGGCCTCGCGTATTTTAGGCATGGGTGATGTGTTATCACTTATTGAACAAGCCGGACAACAAGTCGACGCGGCAAAAGCAGAAAAACTCGCAGCGAAAGTTAAAAAAGGTCAGGGCTTTGACTTAAATGATTTACGTGATCAATTGTTGATGATGGAAAATATGGGCGGCATGGCCGCGTTATTAGATAAATTACCCGGCATGGGGCAACTGCCAGAAGCAGCTCGTAAACAAATGGATGATAAAAAAAATCGGCGTTTAATTGCGATGATTAATTCCATGACACCTATCGAACGCAAAAAACCCGACATCATCAGTGGTTCACGTAAGCGTCGCATTGCAGCAGGTTCCGGCACGCAGATTCAAGACATTAATCGTTTGCTTAAACAACATAAAGAAATGAGCACGATGATGAAAAAGTTTTCTAAAGGCGGCATGCAAGGCATGATGCGCAGCTTGCAAGGGAAATTACCGCCTGGATTTTTGGGTAAGTAGGGTTGGAAAAGAAGCGTTAATTTAATCTTGATAAATAGAAAATAGTAGTTTTGCGCCATCAAGTAAAAAAATCTAAAAATACACTTGTTTGTGTCATAGCTTTAAGTTAGGAAGGATGTTGGGTGAATTTAAAATAGGGCATCATCATGGAAGATAGGCAATTAGATTTATTGGCTTTAATTACTGATATATATGATGCCGCGAGTGATAGTACGCGGTGGCAAGCGTGCCTCGATAATATCTGTCGACAAACACAATGCGATTCTATGTTATTACGTATTAGTGCTGATTCTGATGTCAGGCTTAATCAAGCTTTTGCGCATGGTTATGAGTCTTCCGCTTTGCAACAATACGGCGCTTATTATGCTGGTATCGATCCATACCCTCAGCTTTTTTCTCAAACGGTTGAAGGTGTTGCCTATGCGAGTGAAGATTTTTATAGTCGCGAACAGTTTCTAAGGTCTCAATATTTCAATGAATTTCTAAAGCCGCAAAATAACTATTATTGCGGAGGTGGATATGCAGTGCATGAAGTTGATTATCAGGCTCAAATTCGTTTTTCGCGGGGATTGAAAGGCGACTTCTTCAATAAAGAAGAGTTAAAGAGCATAGAGTTTTTATTTCCCCATATTAAAAAATCGCTGAACCTCTCTAAAAAACTTTTACAAGCCGAAGCTAAGCTACAAATTGTTGATGATGCGTTTAATAAAATGTCCATTGGCCAGTTATTTTTTGATGCTAATAAAAAAGTAGTGCATTTTAATAGGGCGGCCATAGATATTCTTCGAGAGGCTTATGGACTAGATATTCGCCAAGGAAAGTTTTGCGCCAAGTCTCATGCTTTACAAATTAAAATAGATGCGGTGTTGGCTCGCATTGTGGAGGGACAGGTTGGCGCGGCGGATGCTGCGTTAAATATTCCTTCGCCAAAACCTCATTTGTCGCCCTTAAATATGGTTTTTTGTCCTACCAGACAATTAGCCCCACCGCTGGATTATATTTCCCAACCGACTGTGGCGACTTTGTTTATTATGCGAGTAGAGCAAAAGCTACAATATCCTTATGAAATATTAGAAGCTTTATATCAATTAACACCCGCGGAAAGTCGTTTGGTAAATGAGTTAATTAATGGTTATGAGCTCAATGAAATTGCTAGCCATTTGCAAGTTTCTAAAAATACCGTACGTTCACAATTGCAAAGTATTTTTGCAAAAACTCAAACTAGACGACAGGCTGAATTAGTAAGTAGTTTATTAAAAGCACCTATTTTGCTCAGCAGTACTTCTAAGCGGCGATAAATTACGTAAATACTATTTTTATCATCCATTTGGATGATGTAGGTTTGATAAAAATTCTTTACAGTCTCGCACACATATTATTGATTGAATGATAGGTGTGTTGGGCGAAGTGTGCTAGCTAGGCGGAAGAGTGGGGGCTCAATCGCCTAGCCTTTAATATCTGTTGTATGGTTGGGAGGTATTAATAATCAGATGCGTGTAAATACCAAACGTTTTTTTTATAACTGACACGATCTTCCTGCTGCAGTTTCAACAGATGCGCTAACAAAGATTGTTGTGCGATCGGATGTAATTCTGCTGACACATCGTCATAAACAAGTTTAACCAGTTCGCTTAAACTCAATCCGTGTTCTAACTGTAATATGTGTAATATCTTGGCTTCACGCCGCAGGCGGTGGGCGATTAGTTGTTCAATCGCGCGAATCGGTTCATCTATTACATCGCCATGCGCGGGTAATAAACAGGTGGGCGCAGGTGTTTTAAGTTTTTCTAACGAATCCAAATAGGCTTGCATGTCACCGTCGGGTGGCGCGATGACGACGGTTGAGCCATTCATTATATGGTCGCCGGTCAGCAGCCAATTCTCTGGTTGTAATAAAAAACAAAAATGGTTGGAGGCATGCCCAGGCGTGTGAATGGCGGTGATATGCCCTTGTGCAGTGGTGAACGTTTGTTGATCGTGCAATAGATGATCGGGCGTAACCGGCGTGTTGCCCATCGCGAGTGTTGCCGCATAAATAGGTGCGCCGCTGCGCTGCGCTAATATCGGGGCGGCGGGCCAATGATCAGGATGAGTGTGAGTTAATAAAATGCCACGCACCGTTTTGACACATTGCAAAATGCGTTCGATATGCTCTGGATCAGCCGGGCCCGGGTCAATGATCCATGCATTGTCGGGATCTATTATATAGGTGTTGGTACCGGGCCCCGTCATCAGCCCGGGATTAGGCGCGACCAGGCGCAGCACCTGCGGCGAGAGTTTGTCGAATTGCTTAGTTTGTAAGCTCATGATCGTATGATTTGTTGGATACTTTAATAGGTGGTATTCACTATAATGGCCGGGTCAAATTTAGGGTAGCGTTTACGTGCGATTGCTGGCAAGTTTTCATGGTGGTGGTTTTGTACGAGTGTTAATGGCGAGTATGGTTTTTACTAGCGCATTAAGCTCGGTTTTTGCTGTGGATGAGAAAACGGCATTCGCTCAAAATATTTCATCGCCGCCAATAAATCCCTGGAACGCAGTTCCCGCTATTGAATGGCAGCGACTCAAAGGCGATGAAGCTTATGTACGGGAACAGCTACAACGCATTAATGCAATGTCCCCGACGATGACGTCCACTCATCCAGATGGCACCGTCGTTAAAGTGAATGCCAATACTAAAAATCAACAGCTCGATAAATTGTATAGCTATCTTGATAGCATTGTCCCTTTAGCTGCTCTGCAGCAAACACGCTATGATGGCAGCGCAATAACATTACACTATGCAAACAAATTCACTCGGCATATTAATCTAAACAATAGTGATCCTAGCAGTACGCAAACCTTGAGTAATCAAACTGACCAGCACTTAGTGGTCGCATCACAAACTAACAATATTATAACCATTGAAACTAATACCAGCTCCGGCGCGCAAATTGTTGAAACGTACACCTTGAATGCGGCTAATCAACAATTAAAGTTAGACCTTGAAATTCGTACGCCGCGTTTTATTAAAGCCCAAAAACTTCATTTTGTTTATCAGCGCGTCATTTCTCCTGCTGCGCTGTCAATGCAATAGCGCGATTGATGATGCTCATGAATAATATCGATAGACGTTTTTCTGTCGCACCAATGATGGACTGGACCGACAAACATTGTCGGTACTTATTGCGCCTGATGTTTCCCGAAGCATTGCTCTATACCGAAATGGTCGTCACCGGCGCAATCTTGTACGGCGAACGCGCGCGGTTTTTAGATTTTAATGCCGCTGAACATCCCTTGGCATTACAGCTCGGCGGCAGCGATCCTGCGGAGATGGCCGCGTGCGCACGCATTGCACAAGACTGGGGTTATAACGAAGTAAATATCAATGTCGGTTGTCCCAGTGACCGTGTGCAAGCCGGTATTTTTGGTGCGTGTTTAATGGCGCAACCGCAACGCGTGGCAGATTGTGTGCGTGCCATGCGCGATCAAGTTGAGATTCCCGTTACTGTAAAATGCCGACTCGGCATAGATGACATGGATGACTACGATGATCTGCGACGTTTTGTCGATCACGTAGCCGCAGCAGGTTGTGAAGTGTTTATCGTGCACGCACGTAAAGCGTGGTTGCAAGGCTTAAGCCCAAAAGAAAATCGCGAAGTGCCGCCGCTGATGTACGACAATGTGTATCGTTTAAAACGCGAGCGGACCGATTTATCCATTACCATTAATGGTGGCATTAAAACCGTAGACGATTGCGTAGAGCATTTAAATCATGTCGATGGCGTAATGATAGGCCGCGAAGTGTATAACAATCCTTTTGCGTTGTTAGATGTGCGCCGGCAAATATTTGGTGCTACGAATTTACCCAGTCGCGTTGAGATTGTAGAACGTTATATTCCTTATATAGAATCGCAACTCGCCAACGATGTGTTTTTAAAATACATGACACGGCCTATGTTAGGATTATTTCAAGGCATGCCGGGCGCGCGTCATTGGCGGCGGTATATTTGCGAACAAGTCTGTAATAAAACCGCCGGTATTAATGTGTTACATAATGCCCTGCAAATTGTTTTGCGTAATCCCGAATTTGTTTCATCATCTACTGAGGTCGTATCGTAATGAGCCGTAATAAAAAAGAGAAACATAAAAAACACAAAAAACAACGCAGCGGCCCAGGTCGTGCAGAAACAGCAGACAAACACGCGTTGTACGAATCATCAGTACAAAACGTCGAACATGAAACCGAATTTGTCGCGAATCTTTTTAAAGAAATCCGTGGTCGCGCAGCGCATGCCATCCGCGAAGATTTTTGCGGCACCGCGCATTGTGCAACAGCATGGGTAGCGCTTGACGCTAAAAATACCGCCATCGGCGTAGATCTAGATGCCGATGTATTAGCGTGGGGACGCGAACATCATTTAGCGAAATTAACCGCCGAACAACAATCACGCGTTACATTATTAAATGAAAATGTACTCACCGCTAAAACCGCACCCGTCGATGTAGTGTTAGCCATGAACTTTAGTTACTGGATTTTTAAACAACGCGCAGAACTGGTCGAATACTTCAGTAAAGTACGCGCTGCGTTAAAAGACGACGGCGTATTTTTCTTAGATGCATTTGGTGGCTACGAAGCCTATCAAG
>JACDDA010000006.1 GCA_013817245.1 Gammaproteobacteria bacterium | reverse complement strand
ACAAACCGACGGCGGCGGCAAGCCATCCGGGCAGCACCAATACCTGCGAGCGTTGCCACGTTGAGAACGACACCATTGGCCTTGCGCAATGGAGCACCAATTGCGGCTCAACCGGCGACACGGATGCGGGCAAAGACTGCATGGATCACGGCCAAGCCAGCGGCAGCGTGACCGGCAACTGCGAAAGCTGCCATAACGGCACGCATGCCTTGGCTAAAACCAAGGCGGATAAGACCGGCCACGTTACTACTTCTGCTCAATGTGATACTTGCCATGTCGTGAAATATACTGATTGGACCGGTGCCACCGGTTTTGATCACTCAGGTGTCACCAGCGGTTGCAGCGCCAGCAATTGCCATAACGACGCTGACACTCATACTCGTAAACGTCCGACCGATCACGTGGGTGGCACCAGTCAAACGGATATGACGACGGCTACTTGTGAAAACTGCCATGGTTATTCGGCAACCGCACCTAAGTGGTTAACGGTTTGTCGCGATACCGATAATTCCGATTGCATGAGTCATGCGGATACTACGGTTGCGAGCAAAACTTGTGTGACATGCCATACATCAAGCAAGTCACCAACGTATGTGCAACGTTATAAAAATGCTACGACGACAGTGCATCCGAATACCACGAATAATTGTCAGAACTGCCATAACAAAAATTCGAGTTCGAAAGGTGTGAATGGCTGGAAGACGAATTGTAATGAAGCCGATGGCAATGCGGATTGTATGCAGCACACTGAAGCTATGAATCCTGCAAATGATTATTGCACCGATTGTCATTACAGCAGTAATCCATGGGGCGCGGATATTTTACCCAGCAGTCTATGTAGTGGTGGTTTAGGTGAGTGTGCTGCTACGGGTGAGCATCCTAATGTAGGTGGGGGCGGCCAAGGCGGAACGGTGGATTTCTGTGGTGATTGTCATACTAGTCGTACTGGTTGGGCTGCTTATACACCCTTTAAACATGCCCGCGTGATTGGTAGTGGTACGGCATCCCTTTGTCATGATTGTCATTACGATAATAGTCATAGCAATAACTGGAGCAACCGCTTATGGGATACACCAGAAGGACATATTGCGCTTAGAGCTTCAGGCGCGACCAATTGCCATAGTTGCCATAAATCTACCGATACAGCCAATGGCTGGAAACCTAATTGTGTAGGTGGTACGTCGACTGGTTACGATACTAATAACAGCACAAAAACCTGTGAAGGCGCACATGCACAAATAGATACAGCAGTCGATAAATGTCAGAACTGCCATTTGGCGGATGCACGTTGGCAAGTGCCAACACGGGATAATGTACGCCTGACAACTAGTAATTTTAATACAACTCATGCGCGTGATATTACTTGTCCACAACACTGCGGTACTTGCCATAAAGTGACGGAAAATTATTGGGGTAATGCACGCGGTACTTGCACTAGTCCTGGGCAGTAGTCCTGGTAATTGATATTTATAAAACTGAGATTGTTTAGTTTTAGTTAATCAGGTAATGACATGATAAGTTGTTAGTTAATTAACTCGTTCGGTAACTTAATTAAGTGATGACCTAAGACCTAGGTTTTTGTACATTACCCTCCATGATGAAATTGGCGATTGATTTGAAAACAGCCTGTACTTTACTTTGTGGATTATTATTGACGACGTCAGTAATGGCTGCGAAGAAACCCCGCGCACCAAAAGCCATACCATTAGTTCAAGGTGTTGATGTGGGTAATCAAATTGACGGCATCTATCGCCAATATAATATTCAATTACATCCACAAACCGCCTATCAAACACACAGCCCGCCGGGTATTACTAAGCAGTTAGATATTTTTATTCGTGCCGAACCGGGTATAGATGAATCGATTCCGGTAGTTGCTGCAGAACCTTCTGTCGCAGTGGCGGAGGTTGTGGCGGTAACTGAAACGTCCGCAGAAAAAGTTGAAACGCCCTCGACCACCGTTGCAACTGATACCGCTACGACGACTGTGCCACTGGTAGCACCGGCGCCTGCTATTAATGTTACGCCGCCACTGACGTATGAAAAACAATCTCTGATTTGGAAAGATCCTGAACAATATCCCATTAAGTCTATTACGGTCGCAAAAGAAGCCGGTCAATATTACAAGCTGACGATAGTGTTTTTCCGTGAAGAGGGTTATCAGCTATTGCCGGATCCTGAGACTCATAAATTAGTGCTTTATATACAAACAAATGCTGAATCAGCAGATGCGGCAGCTAAAGCTGCGGGACGTTTAGCGCCCGATGTAGCACTGGTGGCGAGTGTGCCAGGAGCGGGTGTTGTCGCCACATCAAATAGAGCTGTTGATTCAGCGGCTTTAGGTGCGGAAGCGATCAAAACTTTGCAAGATCAACAAACGCAGTTGCCGATTACGTCCGAAACATTGAGCCGTGCTGATAAATTAATGGATGATGCGCGCCGTGCGATGGCAGAAGAGCGTTATAACGAAGCTACTAGTATTTATGCTGAAGTATTGCGCGAGCCCAGCGGCCCGCATCATCAATACGCGCAAGAATATTTAGCGTTAGCGCATTTTCGAATGGGACGTTATGCTCCTGCGCAAACAGAATATCAGCATTATCTAGATTTATATCCTGATGGCGAAGGCGCTGAACGCGTGCGACAGTTAATGGCGGTGATTTTAACTGCGCGTGCGGAATTGCAAGAACGCCGTGCGAAAGATTTGTTAGAAGAAAAACGTCGAGCCGTTGCTTGGCAGTGGAATGGTAGTGTGTCGCAAAATTTACGCCGCAGTGTGCTAGATGTGAATGTTGATGAATCCAATACGCAAGGCGATACTCGCGATAATGGTGGTTATGCTTTAAGTAGTAATGCTTATATTCGCAGCGGTAAATCAATTGGCCCGACTATGTTTAATTTAGAATTATCGGGCAATCATCAAGATGATCTTTTGGAGCATAGTGGCGCAGATGAAACAGTTGATCGTTTTGTTGCGCGTTTAGAAGGGCAAACTCGCAAATGGGGTGTGCATTTAGGTCGGCAATCACAATCAAGTTTAGGTGCTGCTGGTCGTTTTGATGGTGTGTATGGGGAATATCGTTTAACGCAAGATACGTTATTTGGTTTTGCAACCGGTTCAGAACCTTCACGTGATGAGTTGTTAGAGTCAGATGAGAATCGTCGTTTCAAAAGTGTGATTGGGCAAATTGATAATATTTTTAGCTCAGCAAGCGCGCGTTTTTATCTTGCAGAAGAAGAAAGTGACGGATTTATTAATCGCCAAGGTTTAGGTGTGCGATTGAATTATTTTGATCGGCCGACGCGCAGTAGTTTTTTTGTTATGACCGATTACGATTTGTTGTTTGGAGAAATTAATTTCGTATCGTTACAGCCGACGGTTACGTTGTTTGAGAACTTAAATATTGGTGTGTCGATAGAGGAGCGGAATTCGCCGCAATATCGTATGGACAGCGTTATTACAGGCCAAGGCGTGAGTACGCTACGACAATTTTATGATTTAACGGGTTATACCGAAGCACAAACAATGGAATTGGTTCGTGCGGCGAGTAAGCACGATAAGCAGCGTGCGGTTAATGTTAGTTGGCGTACTCAAGAAGGTTTCTCTTTATCGTTTAATGCTTCGCGCGATATTCAAGCAGCGCAGCCCGCCGTTGCGCCCGTGCCTATTTTAGTTGTGTTAAATAATGCTACCGGCATTCAAGCAACCGGACAGTCCGTGTTTGATAGTTATAATTTTAGCGTGTCACGTAGCGATGAAAAGCAAAACGGTTCTTTGGGTGTTGGTTATAGTACTGGCGCGAATCGCAGCTCTTATTCGATATCGTCTCAAACACAGGTTCGTGTAACTGAAACCGTGCGTTTAGATCCTGGTTTGTCATGGAGCAAATCAGTGGATGATTTGCGCAATGAGAGCAGCAATAGTCTTTACCCCTATCTTCGTATGGAATATGCGCAACAAAACAACCTAAGATTCCAACTCGATTTGGGCGCGAATTTATCTTGGATTAACTCAAATGATCCCGCTCAAGCCCAGCGAGTTACTAAGAACTTTGCTATGGGCATGTCGTACCGTTACAGTTTTTAATGAGAAAACTTCAGGATTGGTGCCAACCGTCCGCTAAACGGCATAACCTCGCAGCTAAACCTAGGCAACGATTGCAGGCATAATGCCTCCAAATTTATTCCATAACCTGTGGTGTTTTTTCGATGTTGGAACAAATATATGCTTTAGCCGTTTTTTATGGGCCAGTGATGGCGATAATTATCGGTTTTTATATGTTCAAGACACGGCGCACAAGTAAAAAAAATGTCGCTTTAAAAAAAGAAATGATTAAAGCCGGTTTAACAGAGCCCGCGTCATTGCATCCAGTGATTGATCCGGGTCTTTGTTTGGGTTGTGGCGCCTGCGTGGACGCTTGTCCTGAAGGCGATGTATTAGGTTTGGTTGCAGGCCGCGCTGAATTAATTAATGCAACACATTGTATTGGTCATGGCGCTTGCAAAGTTGCATGTCCGTTTGATGCGATCACTCTAGTATTTGGCACTGAAAAACGCGGCGTTGATATTCCTACTGTGCAACCTAATTTTGAAACCAATGTACCGGGTATTTTTATTGCTGGTGAATTGGGCGGCATGGGATTAATTCGTAATGCCGTTAATCAAGGTATGCAGGCAATTGATAATGTATGCAAACTTGATGGTGTGGGCAAAAATAATAAATTACCACTGGATGTGGTTGTTGTCGGCGCGGGTCCTGCCGGGTTAGCCGCCACACTTGCTGCGATGGAAAAAAAATTAAAATCACTTACGATCGAACAAGACACTGTTGGCGGCACCGTGGCGCATTATCCGCGCGGTAAAATTGTTATGACTAAACCGGGCAAGCTGCCCATTATCGGCGCATTTAAATTTCGTGAAACTACCAAAGAAGCTTTGGTTGAATTTTGGGCAGACGTGCAGCAAAAAACGGGTTTTCAAGTTAACACCAATGAGCGCGTAGAAAAAATAGAAGCATTAACCGGTAAGCCCGGTTTTCGAGTGACAACTTCTAAAAATAATTATGAAACACGCGCGGTGGTATTAGCGATTGGTCGTCGTGGTACACCGCGTAAAGCCGGTTGCGAAGGCGAAGATTTATCTAAAGTAGTTTATCGTCTTACTGATCCCGAGCAATATCGTGGCCAGCACGTGTTAGTGATTGGTGGTGGTGATAGTGCGTTAGAAGCCGCGCATTCAACGGCTGAACAGCCTAATACTAAAGTGACATTATCTTATCGTAGCGGATCTTTTTCTCGCGCTAAACCAAAAAATCGCGACAAGGTTATGCAGTATGCGCGCGAAGGTAAGTTGGATTTATATTTAGAGTCAGAAGTAGTGAAAATTACTGACAAGATGGTTGCTCTTAAAACCAAAGAAGGTAATTTAGAAATTGAAAATGATGCAGTGGTAGTTTGTATTGGTGGTGATCTGCCAACACCTTTCTTAAAAGCCATTGGTGTCGAAGTCCAAACTAAATTTGGAACGGAGTGATGAATATCGTGAGACAACGTTTACTGCTGTTTTTGGCGCTGGTGCTTGTAACACTGCAAGGTTTTGCGGAAACGATTGATGACGCAAGAGCTGCTACGCGAGTGCGGGATTACGAAAAAGCAGTACAAATTCTGCAAGTGTTATCGGATCAAGGTGATGCTGAGGCGCAATTATTATTGGCATCTATGTATCGTACCGGCCAAGGCGTTAAAAAAAATCTAGAACAAGCGCGTGTGTGGTACGGAAAATCTGCGGAGCAAGGCAATGTCAAAGCGCAATATAATTTAGCGCAAATGCATGAAAATGGGTGGGGCACTGGCGTTAATATTACGGAAGCGCAACGTTTATATAAATTGGCCGCAAAAGCTGGCCATCCACTCGCACAACAAAAAATAGATCACCTAAAAACCATTCAATCAGGCGAGCTGAGCGAATTATCTTCAGAACGTTTAGAAACAGAAAATATGCCTGCAGCCATGCGTCGTGCGGCGCGACGCGGACGTTTAGATTATGTGCGTTATTACGTCAGCAAAGGCGTAGATGTTAATGCAATAGATGATGTTGGTCGTGCAGCGATTCATGAAGCCGTCGAAGCGGGTAATGTCGACATGGTGGAATATCTTATTAGTCAGAACGCGAATATTAATTTAGCCGATCAATTTTCAGAAACGCCGCTAATTTTAGCGGCGCGTCATCGTTATCCTGCGGTAGCACGTTTATTGTTAGCACATGAGGCAAATATTAATGCACATGATCGTTCTGGAGATACTTCATTAATTATTGCAGCAGGCAAAGATGACGAAGAGATGGTGGCTGTTTTAATTGAAAACGAAGCCGCATTGGACATTCGTAATGGTGGTGATTGGACGGCTGCGGAAATAGCGCAATTACGCGGTTATAAAAAAATGGTAGCGCGCTTGATAAAAGCGGGCGCTAAGCCGCCGGCTAGCGATAAAGTAAAATCCGATAACGTCGCGCAGTGGATAGAAAAGCAGCGCCAAGCAGGCGCGGAGCTCGCGGGTAATTACAAAGATTGGCCGCCTATATCGGTAGCGGTGTGGCGCAATAATGCGGAGATGGTTGATTCTTTATTAGCATTGCCTCAAACCAATGTTAACGCCAAAGATCCAGAAGGGTACACGCCGTTATTGCGCGCCGTGCGCCAGGGTTATCTTGATTACGCAAGTAAATTACTGGCTAAAGGCGCGAACATTGAAGCGACTGTTGGTGGCATGACACCTTTATTAATGGCCATTAAATACGGTTATCCTGAAGTGGTGACTTTGTTAATCGCTAAAGGTGCAAATTTAAAAGCAGTGACCAGCGATGGCGCAGATGCATTAGTGTTAGCGCTACAGTGGGAGCGCGGCAAAATTTTAGATCAGCTGATTAATAAAGGTCTTACTACCGATAAAACGATCGGCGAATTTAAACGTACGCCTCTTATGGTGGCAGCGCGTTCGCGAATGGGGGCAGGTTTAACAAAAGTGATGTCGTTTTCAAAAGATGTTAATGCGGTGGATGTTGATAGCCGTACAGCGCTGTGGTTTTCAGCGGAACAAGGAGACGCGATTGGTGCTGATTTGTTAATTAAGCGCGGCGCAAAAGTAGACATGCAAGATCGTGATAAAACTACCGCGTTAATGTTGGCTGCGCAAGGCGGACATTATGATGTTGCTAAAGCATTGATGAAAGCGGGAGCTAATGTAAATTTAACTTCCAGTACCGGTAATACGGCTTTATCGTTTGCTGCGATCAAGGGCCGGGAAAATATTGCGCAATTGTTAATTGATAATGGTGCGGAAATAGAAGTACGGAATAGTTTGGATAATACGCCGCTAATGTTGGCTGTTGAAGGCAACCATTTACCGGTTGTAAAACGTTTAGTGAAAGCGGGTGCTAATATAAAGCGTAGGAATCGACGCGGCATGGATTCTATTGCGATTGCGGAACAAATGAGCCGTAAGGAAATTGTTAAGTATCTGCGCGAAGCTAAATAAAATTTAAAACGTTAGTTATTATTTCGCATTTCGCATTTCGCATTTCGCATTTCGCATTTCGCATTTCGTATAACGTTTAATGCAAGATAATAAAAAAACGCGCCACTCATTGCTCACGATGGCGCGTTTTTTATTGCTGGTAAAATGTTATTTTATTTTATCGAGTGTTTTTACCATGTAAAGATTTTTGAATTCACGGCCGTCTAGTCTAGAGCTAGTAAAGCTTTCGACAAAAACCGCACTGGACGCATCAAATTTAGCTTTGTCACCAATTTTTACAGCAGGATTTTGTGCGGCAATCCATACTGGCCCGCCCTTAGTGTGTAATTGCACATAGGTGATACCGCCGTCGCTGGTAGGAATAATTTCTTTCACCATGCCGACATCTTGTTCGCTGGCGGTGGCAGTGGCTTTGTCGACTAAACTGCCTTTAGGAGCTTTGTCGGCAAAAGCGTCAACGGCTGCTTGGCCTTCAGCTTGTTCAGGGGCAACAGCAGGCGCGCCCCATGGATCATGTTGAGCAATAGAAGGGTCAGTATTAGCCGGTGCAACAGCATTGTCTGCTGCTTTATTATCATCAGTCGATTCGCCGCAAGCGGTTAAAAAGCTCAAAAGCGTCAAAATACAAAGGGCGCGTGTCAAAGACATGGAAGGTTCTCCGCGAGAGGTTGCTAATAAAAAATAATAACGTGGCCAGCAGCTTAGCATGGGCGACTTTATCTGCCTACTCTACTGCCTGCGATTAAAATGCATGAGTGCGCCACGTTAATTAAACGTTTATTTTTTAGCTTAACTGAATGAACGTTAGGTAAGATTTCTCGGTAATATTTACGCGGTTGGTTTTAATCCGGGCTGAGGTTGAAGCGTTTGAGGTTGCGGTGGGTTATGACGATAGCCGTGCCAAGGTATTTCTGATGTACTTTGCTGTAATTGAATTTTGTATTGCATAGACGTAATAGAATGATTGGTTGGACGAGCTTAGTTAAACAAGGAACAAAGATATGAATCAACATAAAAATGCTCCTGATCGTAAACCGCGTGGGACTTTGGTTATGCGTACGATGGCGATGCCCGCAGATACTAATTCTAATGGCGACATTTTTGGTGGCTGGGTGATGTCGCAAATGGATTTGGGCGCAGGCGTGTTAGCGAAACAAACTGCGCAACGTCGAGTCACCACAGTCGCCGTCGATGCGATGTCGTTTTTATTTCCGGTGCATGTAGGTGATTTAGTCAGTGTGTATGCTGAATTAGGTGATTTAGGTACTACCTCGATGCGTATTAATGTTGAGGTTTGGGTAGAGCGGAATATGATTGGTCGACCGGTATGTGTTACGCAAGGGCGTTTTTCGTTTGTGGCAATTGATGAAACCGGTAGACCGATACCCATTCGAATTCGCGAACCGCGTTAATTTTTATTTATGTCCGCATCACGCGCGTTGGTTTATTTTGCACATGGTAAAGAAAGCGGTCCGTGGGGTACCAAAATTATTGAATTAGCAAAAGTTGCCCGCGATTTTAATTGCGAGGTGGTGAGCGGCGACTTTCGTGGTATTGATGATCCTGAGCAACGGGTGGATTATTTGTTAAAGAATTTTCCTGCTATGTCTAATACGCACACACCTCTTGTACTAGTAGGTTCGAGTATGGGTGCATATGTAGTGGCAAGTGCCGCTGAACAATTAAAACCGCAAGGTTTATATTTGTTAGCGCCTGCAATTGGGCTACCTGGTTTTGGCCGGCAAAATATACATGCGGTTACGCAGGTGATGGAAGTTGTGCATGGTTGGAATGACGAGATTGTACCGGTGCAATACGCAATTCAATTTTCTCAACAACATAAAAGCAGTTTGCATTTAGTTAATGATGAGCATCGCTTGATCGCAAGTTTGCCTCAGATAACGCAATGGTTCGCTTATTTTCTACGCCGCACCTTGAGCTTATAAATAAACTCTTAACGCACCGCCGGACGTTGCATTAATACGGCAGTAGTATTAATAGAACGTTGAATTTGATTGCGCCACAATCGAATTTTCATTTTGTCGCCAGGTTTGTGTTGAGTAATGCGCGTTAACATTGCATGGGAGTTGTTAATTGGGTCATTGTCAATGTGCGTGATGATGTCGCCAATTTGTAAACCGGCTTTATCCGCAGGACCGTTTGGATAAATATCAGTAACCCAAACACCATCGGGCACTTTTTGTTTTACAGCTTTTGGTAAATCATGCGCGCCTACGCCTAACCAACCGCGAATGACTTTGCCGTGATGAAATAATTCTTTAAAAATTTCGCCCGCCATATTGCTGGGAATGGCGAAACCAATACCTTCATAACCACCGGATTGGCTTACGATGGCGCTGTTAATACCGACTAATTCACCATGAGTGTTTACTAATGCACCACCTGAATTGCCAGGATTAATCGCGGCATCGGTTTGTAAAAAATTTTCAAACGTAGATAAACCTAATTGTTGTCGCCCGGTCGCTGAAATGATCCCCATCGTTACTGTTTGGCCAATACCTAATGGGTTGCCGATCGCTAAGACGACATCGCCAACATGTAATACATCTGAATTGCCAATTGCGATGGCTTGTAAATTAGTCGCGTCGATTTTTAAAATGGCTAAATCCGTTTCTATATCTGCGCCGACGAGAGCGGCGGCAAAGTCACGACCATCGCGTAATGAAACGCGAATATCGTCGGCTCCTTTAATCACGTGATAATTAGTGGCGATATAACCTTGAGCATTAATAATGACGCCCGAACCTAAACCGGTTTCAACGCGATAACGTGGCCGCGCATAAAGCAAAGTATCAAAAGGTGATTGCGAGACGGCGACTTTTTTTGCGGTGTAGATATTAACTACCGCAGGTGCCGCACGTTCTACGGCGCTTGCGTAAGAAACAGGACCGGTACCTAAATTGAGCGGTGTAACAATCGCGGCGTCATTGGATTCTGCAGTGTCATTGTTTATGACGGGCGTAGTGTCAGTCGGTGTTGATGGATTCGGTTGCGGGATTAACCATAACAAAAGTAGCGCTGCTACAATGCCTAATAAAGCCGTTTTGGCGATAAATGATGCGTGTTTCATAAGGACCTATGACCAACATTAATGAAATCGTGGCTTATACACACAGCTTGTTGCGTGTTGATGATTTTCGTGATTATTGCCCGAATGGCTTGCAAGTGGAAGGCCGCTCAGAAGTGCAGCGCATTGTTGCGGGTGTGACGGCTTCACAACAATTAGTGGATGCTGCCATTGCTGCGCGCGCGGATATGTTATTAGTACATCACGGTTATTTTTGGCGCGATGAAAATCCGGCGATTGTTGGCATCAAGCGTCAACGTATTGCTGCCTTGTTGCAACACGGTATTAATTTGGTTGCCTATCACCTACCGTTAGATGCGCATCTTTTGTACGGCAATAATGCTGGCTTAGCAGCACAGATGGGTTGGCAAATAGAAGGTGTAAGCGGTCACGGCGCGGCGAAACAATTGCTGTTCTACGGTCGATTACCTAAAGCGTTGACTGTGAGCGAAGTCAGCGCCTCGATTCAACAGGGATTACAGCGGGAGCCGCTCTGTTTATCTGGCGGCGATAAACTAATTGAACGTATCGCGTGGTGTACCGGCGGCGCTCAAGGTTTTTTTGAACAAGCGATTGCTTTAGGTGTGGATGCTTATATAACGGGTGAAGCCTCGGAACAGCAAACCCATTTAGCGGCTGAAAGCGGTGTGCATTTTATTGCAGCAGGACATCACGCTACTGAATGTTATGGCCCCCGCAATTTAGCGGCGCATTTAGGGCAGCATTTTCAACTCGAGCATCGTTTTATTGAAATTTCTAATCCGGTTTAAAGCCTTTCGTAAGCCGTGCTGGTGATTCCCTTACAAAATTTGTTACAATCCGCACGCTTTCACTAGCAGCAAACCTGTCTTTAGTTATGCCTTGATAGGTCTTTTTGAAAATACTGAATTCAACCTGAATTCAACCGGGATTTCCGTCGGGAGAAATGAATGTCATCGGGTAGTTTTGATACCAGCGGCGTTGACAAAGAGCGTCGTCTCTTTGTAATTGCCGGAACCAGTGCCGTCGGCGCAGTGGGCGCTTTAGGCGCGACCGTAGCCGGCATTCAATATATGTTGCCTAGCGAAAAAGCCAAATCATTGGGTGCGCCTGTTGAAGTTGATATTAGTCAGCTTGAAGCCGGCATGAAAATGACCGTTAAATGGCAAGGCAAGCCTGTTTGGATCGTGCGTCGTACCGACAGCATGCTGCAAACCCTAGGTTCCTTGACCGATAATTTAGCGGATCCTGCGTCAGAAAATACAGATCAACAACCCGAATATGCGCGTAATGAGCATCGCTCATTAAAAGCCGAATATTTAGTGATGGTGGGTATTTGTACGCACTTAGGTTGTTCACCTATGTATAAGCCTGAACCCGGCGCAGCAGGTCTGCCCGCCGATTGGAAAGGCGGATTTTTCTGTCCTTGCCACGGCTCGCGTTTTGATTTAGCAGGTCGCGTATTCAAAGGCGTACCCGCGCCCGACAATATGCCGGTGCCGCCACATCATTACATCAATGACAACATCATCTTAGTAGGTGAGGACGCCTAATGAATAAATGGCTGACGGATACATTGGGTTGGGTTGACGCACGTTATCCCTTGTCCAAATTGTGGAAAGAACATTTAAGTGAATACTATGCTCCGAAGAATTTTAATTTCTGGTACTACTTCGGCTCCTTAGCGTTGTTAGTGCTGGTTATTCAAATTGTGACCGGCATTTTCTTAACCATGAATTATAAACCGGATGCAAATTTAGCGTTTGCTTCGGTTGAATACATCATGCGTGAAGTCGCTTGGGGCGATGTCATCCGCAATATGCATGCAACGGGCGCTTCCGCGTTTTTTGTCGTGGTTTATTTGCATATGTTCCGTGGTTTAATTTACGGTTCTTATCAAAAACCCCGGGAATTAATTTGGATTTTCGGCATGTTAATTTTCCTAACCTTGATGGGCGAAGCCTTTTTTGGTTATTTGCTGCCGTGGGGACAAATGTCGTTTTGGGGCGCACAAGTGATTATTTCACTCTTTAGTGCGATTCCTTTTATTGGTGATGGCTTGTCATTGTGGTTACGTGGTGATTATGTGGTTGCAGACGCAACGCTCAATCGCTTTTTTGCATTACACGTTATTGCTTTGCCATTAGTGTTAGTAGGTTTAGTTGCGGCTCATCTTATTGCTTTACATGAAGTCGGCTCTAACAATCCAGATGGCGTGGAAATCAAGAAAAAGAAAAACGAATTAGGTGTTCCGTTAGATGGTATTCCTTTTCATCCGTATTACACCGTAAAAGATATTTTTGGGGTCGGTGTATTCTTGATTGTGTTCACCATTATTGTGTTTTATATCCCCGAATTTTTCGGTTATTTCCAAGAGCACGATAATTTTATTCCTGCTGATCCTTTGAAAAC
The DNA here is from genome assembly GCA_013817245.1 of Gammaproteobacteria bacterium. NCBI lineage: Bacteria > Pseudomonadati > Pseudomonadota > Gammaproteobacteria > Gammaproteobacteria bacterium. The sequence goes on along the minus strand of JACDDA010000006.1, from coordinate 137,188 downwards.
GCCTGAACATATCAAACCTGTATGGTATTTCACGCCGTTTTACGCCATTTTGCGTGCCATCCCCTCTAAATTAGGCGGCGTGATGGCGATGGGCGCAGCAGTCATGGTGTTGTTTTTCTTGCCGTGGTTAGATCGATGCAAAGTGCGTTCAATTCGTTATCGTTCATTGGCGTACAAAATAAATCTGACCGCATTTATTATTGCCTTTGTGGTGTTGGGTTACTTGGGTATGCAGCCTGTTGAACCGTTATTCACGCTTATTTCGCAGTTGTGTACTTTGATTTATTTTGGATTTTTTGGTGTGTTGTTCTTTATTAGTCGTAATGAAAACACAAAGCCTGAGCCAGAAAGAGTGACGTACAAATGAAAAAAATCTTGGTAGCAATATTGTTGGTGTTGGCGCCTTGTGTCGTTATGGCAAGCGGCAGTAAATTTAAGTTAGAAGATGCCAATATTGATTTGAGTGATAAAGCCTCTTTACAACGTGGCGCAAAATATTTTGTTAATTATTGTATGGGTTGTCATTCGTTATCTTATCAACGTTACAACATCATGGGCCGTGATTTAGATTTAACGAAAGAAGAGCTACAAAACAATCTGATCTTTACGCGTAGTGCAGAAGGTGAATCTACAAAAGTAGGTGCATTAATGGAAACTGCCATGACACCTGCTTATGCTGAGAAAGTATTTGGTATTGTGCCGATGAATTTATCAGTAGTGGCACGTTCGCGCAGTCCAGATTGGTTGTATACCTATCTAAAAAGTTTTTACGTGAATGATGCTGGCAAAGTTGATAACCCTTTATTGCCAGGCGTAAGTATGCCGCATGTATTGTGGGAATTGCAGGGTTGGCAAAAAGCCATCACGCATACGCAAAAAGATGCAGAAGGCAATGAGCATATTACGATTAGCAGTTTAGAAATGGTTACGCCCGGTCAATTAAGCGCCACCGAATATGATGCGGTAGTGAGAGACTTAACCAACTTTTTGACTTATACCGCAGATCCTCGTCGTGCTGAACGACATGCTACTGGTATCTGGGTGTTATTATTTTTAGTGGTCTTTACGGCTATGGCATACGCTTTAAAGAAAGAGTATTGGCGCGACATTTCTTAATGTCGGCTTGACTTAGGTTTTAGGAGCGTTAATGGTTACTGTTGCGACCCGTCGATCGATTATGACGCTATATTCTGCTGCAGATTGTGCACGCAGCCACCGTGTCCGCATGGTACTGAAAGAAAAAGATATAACTGTTGATGTGGTAGATGTTGATCTCAATAACAAACCCGCTGATTTGTACGATGTTAATCAAACGGGTAATTTGCCAACATTGGTGGATCGAGATTTAGTTTTACCTGAATCACGTCTTATCATGGAATACCTGGATGAGCGTTATCCGCATCCGCCTTTGTTGCCAGTAGACCCTGTCAGTCGCGCAAAATGTCGCCTTGTCATTCATCACATTGAAGAACAATGGTACACACGTTTAGATGAATTGATTGATGGCACGCCTAGTCAAGTTGAAAAGGCGCGCAAATACTTAGCTGAAAATATTACTCAAATGGCTCGATTGTTTGATGATCATCGTTCGTATTTTTTAGGTGAAGAAATGACGTTGGTGGATTGTTTTGCGTTACCGATTTTGTGGCGTTTAGATTATTACCGTGTTGAATTACCTAAGGATGCAAAAACTATTATGCAATACGCTACCCGCGTATTTGAAAGACCCTCATTTCGTGCAAGTCTTACTGAAACCGAGCGTAATTTACGGTCTTAGTCACTAGTATCTGTTGCAGCGCTTGCGGTAAGCTAGCGCTATGACATCCAGCCGCCCTTATTTAATTCGCGCCATTTACCAGTGGATTGTAGATAACAATTCTACGCCGCATTTATTGGTTGACGTTGCTGTTGACGGCGTCGAAGTACCTAATGAACATATCGATAATGGCAAAATTATTTTGAATGTTGGCCCTATGGCCGTACAGAATTTAATTTTAGGTAACGACTCCATTGAATTTAGCGCGCGCTTTAGTGGCCAGTCACGCCTTATATCTGTACCCAGTCACGCGGTCTTAGCAATATACGCGCGTGAAAATGGTCAAGGCATGGTGTTTAATGATGAACCGCGTGGTGACACTCCTATCGGCGCAGGTAAAACCACGGATATAAATAGTGGTGCGAAGAAGGCAGATAATAAATCTAAAAAACCTAATTTGCGGATCGTTAAGTAAGTTCGTTAATAAACGCGTTTTTAATCCACTCAATGTTTATGTTACCGCTGAATGCTTCGCCCTCGATGCTAATCACATCAAAGCGCGCTTCACTATCGGCTAATTTTTTGTGGCTGTTTAAATAGGTTTGTGCGGCTAAAATTAAACGTTGTTGTTTATTACGAGTAACACTGGCTAAAGCGCCGCCGAAGTTTTGATTTTTGCGGTAACGAACCTCGGTAAATACCAGCACGTGGGCGTCTTGCATAATCAGATCAATCTCGCCACGAGCCGTATTAAAATTTCGTTCTATTAAAAGCAAATTTTGTTTTTTTAAATACGCTAACGCCGTATCTTCGGCCCATACGCCTAATTGTTTTTTATCATTCATCCGGTTGTAATGCAAAAATATCATCAGATGATAATGCTTGTTGCAGATGACTAAGATTCAGCGTTTCGGGTGTTCCTTGTTTATTAAATTTAGCCCATTGTGATTCGCGACTGATACGATTTTGCGAATCTACAGAAAGGCTGCCGGTCAAGCCGGGAAAACGATTTAAAGGATTCTGAATCAAATCATTTAAGTGCGGAATTAAATGATAAGCATCCATCCCAAAAGCAAACAAACGTGGATAACGTTGCATATGCTGCGGCCAGGTTTCACGTGTGCTTTGTTGATTGTTTTGTAACAACCAGGGAATATCGGTAAACTTTATACCGACTAGTTCGCGATTATAGATAGAGTTGGTATTGCCATCGTAAATGTACGACGTAGAGTAAATGGGTAAATCGCCTGCATAGAAAAATGCCAGCTGCGCTTTTAAGCTGCGTGCTTTGTCAGGTGATGCGACTAAGAAAATCATGTCTACATCTTGACGGCGGCGTGGTTCAAATTCGGTTTTTATATTTAAAGTGCTCGTTAAACTTGCATGACGTGCGTGGCTAGATTGTAAGCGTAAGGCGTTTTCAATAATGTCGCTTTGATTATGTGAATCCGCTGCATAACTCTCGTTAGCGACCACTTGGCCACCCAGACGCGCGTATTCTATTTTGAATGCGTCGCTTAAACGTTCACCAAGATTATTACGCGGCGCAAGAATAATGGCGCGCGTTTGGCCCGTCATGATCGCAATGCGCGCGATTTGTTTGGCTTCGTCTTCAGGGCGTAACGCGTATTGCACTACCCATTTGGACGATAAGCTGTTTTCGTCAACCGCATTTAACGTCAAGATAGGTTTACGAGTTTTGTTAGGTTGCGCTTCGGCTTGTTTAATTAATTCGGTTACCGCAACTTTATCTAAGGGGCCGACGACTAATTCGGCGCCTTCTTGAACGGCTTGTTGATACAGCGCAGTAATATTATTACTTTGTTCGCCGCTATCGTAAATTTTAATAATCGGGCGTTCAGTGCTGTCTTGATCAAAATATGCACTTAAAAAACCATCGCGAATAGTTTCGGCCATTGCAGAAAAACGACCCGTTAACGGTAATAACAGCGCGACTTGTGGTGGATAACGTTTAGCGCCGCCGAGCATCGCTTGTTGCGGCACATTTAATGTTTGATTAACGGGGTGACTGGCAAAACGTTGTTGCCAATTGCGTAAGGCATCGCTGCGAGCAGGTGTTTCTTCTGGTGTTGTTTGTAATACTTCGCCTAAGGCCAACCATCCGCGTAGGATTGAATCGCGGCTGCTGGTATCGCGTAGATTATTAATTGGCACTTGTTTGAGTAAATCTAACATAAGCAGATGATTAGTATGACGTGCTTGCGGATCGGTTAATAATTTATCAAGTTCCATGCGTGCTAATAAACTATCGTAAGCATACGCTAAATGAGCGAGAGCCAGCGCGCGGGTTTCCCACGCCGTGGCGCGTAGATGTACCGATTGTTGCGCATTTAATGTTGGTAATAGTTGAATGGCTTTAGCGTATTGATTTTGTGCTAACGCTAAACGCGCGCGAATCAATGCAAGCCGTGGTTTGTAAATCACTTCTAAGCGTTGCACATCCACTTGATTAAGTTGTTGTTCAGCGGCGGGAATTTGATTTTGGTCTAATAGCAATTCGCTGATGAGGAGTTGGTAATAAGCGCGTTGGTTAGGATTGCTAGCCGTGCTTATTTTATTTTTATACGTTTGCATTTGATTAGCATCGGCTGCGGCATCGCGGGTGCTGCTGGCGAGACTCATGTCATCGCCCGATGGTTTAGATTGGCTGGATTTTTTAGCGGTGCCTGCGCACGCTGTAAGGAATAATATCGCGCAAGCGCATATTAAGATTGATAATCCAGAAAAACGTGCGTGAGAGTGGCGCATAAAATGATACTCAATAGTCAGTTTACTGATTGCGCTACCTTGTATGATAGGTGGCGCAATGAATGACGAGGTGACGAATGCCGGGCAGTATCTGGTCTGTTTCTCGTAGTGTCAATGCCAGTCTTGGGTAAGACGTATTTGTGGAAAGCCAATATTATGATGAACATTGCGTGGCAATGGCTATGAGGACTTAAGTATGTCGGTGGGTACGTTATACGTTGTGGCAACCCCGATAGGTCATTTAGATGATCTGACGCCGCGTGCGCAAAGTACCTTGGCGATGGTTGATGTGATTGCTGCTGAAGACACGCGGCACACGGCGAGTTTGCTGCGACATTTTGCAATTAACACACCCTTAGTAGCCTTACATGAGCATAACGAGCGGGATCGTATTGCCTTGTTGTTACAACGTTTGCAACAGGGTGACAATATTGCGTTGGTCTCTGATGCGGGCACGCCTTTAATTAGTGATCCTGGTTATCCATTAGTCCATGCCGTGCGTGCTGCGGGTATTCGGGTGGTGCCGATTCCGGGCGCGTGTGCGGCGATTGCGGCTTTGTCGGTTGCGGGTTTACCCACCGATCATTTTAGTTTTATTGGTTTTTTACCGGCACGTGCAGCTGCGCGACGTGAAGTCCTCCGTAATGTGTCACAACATCCATGGACGTTGATTGTTTATGAATCGAGTCATCGTATTGAAGACTGTTTGCAAGATTGTATTACCGTATTAGGTGAGCAGCGTGTTGCGGTATTGGCGCGTGAATTAACTAAACAGTTTGAAACCATTTTATCCGGTAGCTTGGCGAGTATTGCGCAACAGGTAAGTGCGGATCCTAATCAACGCAAAGGTGAATTTGTTTTATTAATTGCGGGTGCGCCTGCAGTAGCAACGGACACCTTGGCTTTAGATCAAGTGTTAGATGTTTTATTAGCCGAATTACCATTAAAACAAGCAGTGGCATTAGCCGTGAAGTTAACCGGCGTAAAACGTAATGAAGTTTATCAGCGCGCCTTGACGCGGGTTGTCTCTGTCGATGTTATGTCAGACATTGCATTAGACGATTAAAAAAACTTTCGATCACGGTTGTGTCGTGATCGAAAGTAAGTCGTGTTGTTACCCACAGAAATTTGTTATCACTTTAAATATAACCAAATGATTGATAAAAGTATTTTCATGAACCTTGCCAATTAATACTGGTCATTAATTGTGGTTCTGCCATCCCCGTATTTAGCCACGCATTAAATAAATTTTTACCCGTATCACGCAGCTGTGGATTATTGCCATCATTGGCGAGATATAAAAATTGGATATATTCCCAGCTAGTGGGTTGATACCATAATTTAATCTCTGCGCGGGTCGCGCCAGCAGGAGGATTAAGCGTAACTTCATCCCAATGACGATAAATGCCGCCGGCGTTAGGATTACCGTATTGAGTAGCAGGAACGGGCAAGGCATTACGTTTTGCGGCTTCATCGCGACGCATTTGATAAGGCGGAATGCGCGTGTCTTTAGCGAGCTTATTGTCTAGCACAAAATGAAAACTTTCTGCATAAGCCCCGCTGGATAATGCCGCCACGTCAGCTAGGTTCATTATTAATGCACTGCTTACGCGATTAAATTGCACGGGAATATTTGGATCAGTGCCCAGTTGTAATAAACGTTGCGCCCACTCTTGGGTAATTGATCCGTGCGCTTCATACACGCGCGTGTTGGGATCATTAAGATTTTTAAGTGTGCGTACCGTGTAGCTTTGGCCTGCTAAGGTAATGGCTAAATCGCCATATCCACCATCTTCGCGCAATAGTGTGCCGCTGCTGTTATACCAACGCATGTTGAGCCACATACGTCGACCTTCGGGATAACCAGTGATAAGTTTATGGCCGGTTAAGTTAACGACCTTTAACGTGTTGCCATTTAATTGCAAACTCGCCGCTTGTTGTAAATTTAAACGCGCACGGGCTGCGCCATCATTCATTTGTTTGCGTTCTGCACTGCCGATGCCATTCCCAATACGTAATAAACCGCGATCGTCTAACCATTGAATCGCCATGGGCACCCAATAATTACCCCCGGTTAAATCATGTTTCGGTAAATCATTGCGCGTTAAACCACCAATCCAACTGCCTTTACCGCGCACGGGTGGTAAATGACAACTTTGGCAAGTGAAGTAACGAGTAGTGCCATCCGCATAATTACCGCTGCTGATATAACGTGTAGCGGCTTCATAGGTTTTTTTGATAGAGCCATTTTTTAATTCCGCAGGCAGATTGTTGTAATCCGCCATGCGCAAGTTTGGAAAAGCGCTTGCCATGTGTTCGCTAAAGGTGCGTTCTACAATTCCGAAGCCATAAGGCGGATTTTTAAAGGCGGCTTTATTAGTAATAGCGTCACCTAATACGCCGCTGAATTTTCCGAGCGGTAATGCTTGTTGCGCGCCGTTGTTGGGTGCTAAATCCCCTACCAAGGGATTCGAGACGTCATGACAAGTACCGCAAAGTGCTGAGGAGCGTTGAAATTGTGAGGCGCGTGTTTGATGGGGTGGTGCGGCATCTTTATAAGGGCCATAACGAGTGGTATCAAAACCTAAAACATATTGACCACTGCCGTAATTACCTTCCGTTCCGGTTTTGGCAATAAAAGGTGCATTTTGTACGCCTTGCCATTCGCTTTTATCGGGATTAGTCAGTCGATGACAGACATCACATTGCACGCCATCATTACCATCGCCTGCGATGAGACCGCTGCCATCAGTAGGAGTTGAACGACCTGCTAACCACGCTTTGGGCGTATGGCAGCGTAAACAAAAATCGCCGGCGCCATCAAACCCCCGTTCGGCTACAGCCAGCGTTGCCCAGAACAGAGGATCGCGGCCGGCCTGTGACATCATACTGCCGCGCCAATTATGATAAGGTTCGACCGCGCTGTCATAGCTGCCGTGACATTGTGGGCATTGGCTCATGTCGAGGTTCAGCACTTCATGGGGCTGAGTACCTGGCATTTGAATTTCGCTGGGAACAGTGTTGGCGGCGAGCGTGTTTAGACTAAAACAGGTGATGACTAATATAAGTAAGGCTTGGGCAAGTGATTGAATCATGGGATGCATGAGATCAGTCCTTTGTATGCAATGATAAAAATGTTAATAAGCATTCAGCCGGAAGTATAAGGCAAATTGCGCATTAAAAATAAACATTTATTCAGGTATTGTTCGGTGGGCTTGCTTAGTGGATAAGTTGTCGACATTATGCGCGGCTGCAGTGAATAAGATACTGATTTGGCCGCTATTAAAAGAATGGCTAGTATTTGCCGCCTATATAATTAAGTAACACAATCGTGATGTAGCATGGCAATTCGTTTATTGATCATTGATGAAAATGCCGCCTTCCGCACTAAGCTGAAGCGCTTAATTGTGCAAGATTGGCCTGCGATTGAAGTGCATGAACGTGATCCTAAAGATCTCGAACAAACCAGTGGCTGGACGTGGAATGACTACGATTTATTATTTTTAGATCGTTTGTTTGAAAAAGATGAAAACCTCGAATGGCTACGTGTATTACTAAATCAAGCTAACTTTCCCCCTACTGTGGTGTTGTCAGCTCATGCTGATCCCGATGTTGCGGTACGTGCGATTAAAGTAGGTGCTGAAAATTATTTGACTAAAACTGGTTTAACGCGCAGCAAACTGAACGCCACTATTGATGATTTGCTCAAAAATATATTGCCTAAACGTGCCGCTGCGAATGGAAAAATAGTGGGTGCGAACGCCACAAATACACAACTAAGTCCGGCCGACATTGTTAACGCGCCGCTAACATCCTCTGTTACCCAGCCGCCAGCCGCACCGGCCGATTTTATTTCGAATACTGTTAGGTCACAGCTGAATAATTCCTTGAATAACTTAGTGGCTTCCGCTAATCCCTATACGTCATCGGATCTTACGATTGGTGTAATCGAATGGGAACAACCCGCGTTGGAATATATAGGTGGTGATACTTCGCATGTCGACAGGGGCAATGTTTCCAAAGGTGGCACGGTACGACCTACAGTTAATAAAAAATTAGAAGAAGATCCAAGTTTGTGGCCAAAAATTCCCGGGCATCGCGTGTTGAATAAAGAAGGCCAAGGCGGAATGTCGCGGATTTATTTGGCGGAACGCGAAGCTGACGGTAAACAAGTGGTCATTAAAACCTTGTCAGCACATTTAATGGATCATCACAAAACGGTTGAGCGCGCGCGCCAAGAATTTCGCTTAATTAGTCGTATTACTAATCGCCATATTGTGCGTTTGTATGAACAAGGCATGACCGGCAATGAAATGTATACCACCATGGAATATTTTCCGGGTAACGATTTAAAGTATCGTTTACGCGAAGGTATTACTGCGCGTGACGGTTTATCTTACATGATGCAAATGGCGAAAGGTTTAGTGGCAATTCATGGCTGTGGTGTGATTCATCGTGATTTAAAACCCGCCAATATCATGTTTCGTACAGACCAAACCTTAGCGATTATTGATTTCGGAATTTCCCGTGATATTAATTCGCGCTTAGATTTAACGATGCCCGGTCAAATCATGGGTACGCCTAATTATATGGCCCCTGAACAAGGCAATGCGACCTATCGACCTGATGCGCGCAGTGATATTTATGCTTTGGGTGTCATGTTATACGAAATGTTAACCGGCAAAAAACCGTATGCCGCGCCGAACAGCGCCGCTATTATTTATAAACACTTGCATGATCCTATTCCAAAATTACCTAATCAATTCTGGGAAATGCAGGTGTTAATTGATCGTTGCATGGCAAAATTCCCACATCAACGTTTTCAATCTGCCTACGATTTGTTGCAATTCATACACAAAGAATTCCGTTGGGATTTAACCTTGGACTTCGATGAAAACAGTCTTCTTTAAAAAAGCATCCTGATGTCCAAGCGTTTACTCGTTATTGATGATAACGAAAAATTTCGTTCTACCATTAAGCGGCTGCTGCAAAACAGTCCGACGCCGTTTATTGTCTATGAGCACGATATTAAAACCCGTGGTTTTCCTACGCGCATGTTTAATTGGCTGACGTATGATTTAGTGCTAATTGATTATCGGTTGGTGCGCGACGGGAAAATTGATTGGTTTAATCAACTTAAAAAAGATGATTCGCATTTTCCTGTTATCGTGATGTTAACCGCTAAACCGGATCATGAACCCAAAGCAAAAGTGTTGGGTGCTGACGAAGTATTAAATAAACAAGGTTTAACCCAAAACATGCTGATCTCAGCAGTTGATCATGCCTTGAAATTTGCCGAGACTCATCGCGTCAATCGTGAAAAACAAATGCGCGATACCTTAGGGCCGCAAATTCCCAATTATCGCATTGTGCAAAAAATTGGCGAAGGTGGCATGTCGATGGTCTATCTCGCGCTGCGCGAGAAAGAGCGCGATAACGTGGTGATAAAAATTTTATATTCTGAGTCTATTGAAGACGAAACATTTGTTGATCGCTTTTTGCAAGAATTCGAATTGATTTCACGTCTTGATAGTCGCAACGTAGTGAAAATTTTTGCGCAAAGTTATACCGAATCATTTATGTATATGATTATGGAATATTTGCCGGGCGGTGATTTACATCAGCGCATTGCTAACGCGGGCCATTTGTCTGCCAGCGAAGCAGTAACGTGTTTATATGAAATTGCACGCGGTTTAGATGCAATACATAGCTGCGGCATTGTGCATAGAGATTTAAAACCCTCGAATATTATGTTTCGTGGCGATGGTTCTTTAGCGATTATTGATTTTGGTATTTCTAAAGAAGTAGCGACAGCCGCTGAACGTGAAGTCACACGTGAGAATCGGGTGTTAGGCACCTTAAGTTATATGAGTCCGGAATGTGGACAAGGTAAAGGCGTGGATGCCCGCAGTGATATTTATAGTTTGGGTATTATGTTTTACGAAATGATGGTGGGTAAAAAACCTTACAGTGGCAAAACGCCGGCTGATGTCGTGTTGCAGCATGTACGCGCGCCGATACCGCCGTTACCTGCGGAGCACAGAAATTTACAAATTTTATTATCGTCGATGGTGGCGAAATTACCGGAAGAACGTTTTCAATCAGCGCGCGATATTATTGAATATATCCAGGCCAATCACGCGGATCTTTTGCCAAACTAAGCGCCGCATGCCCGCTGCCTAATAACCATTGCAGCAAGGCGCTGTAATCGGTGAAAACTTTTAGATACACCCCGCGATTATTGGCCACTTTTTCCCCAAAGCGGCTGGGCAGTACTTGATGATGCAGACCCAATACGGCTGTTTGTAAGCGGCTATCCCAAAAATGTGGCAATTCGCTGGAGAGCCAGTAGCGTTGTGCGATGGTCAGATGCCCTTCGAGGCCGCGCATATCAAATAACATTTTGTAAATTTGATGGTCTTGGCACGGTGTCACGGCGTGTTGTGCGCGTTCAAGCATCAGCGGCATCGGAAATTCGCCGGCGACCGTGTATTCCACCCAATCGGTAATGCGATGCTGGTAAGAGAAAGTGCCCATTAGAAGTATCCCTTTGCCCGGTATTTTGTTCCTGAATCGAGTATAGAAGACTCTCGCTAACGTGGACAGCTGCGGCAGGTCTCGTTAAAATGCGCGCCCAGCACAGTGTGGTTTGAGTGTTATTTTCACCACGCGTCAACGCATTCCTGAAACGGGATGAGCCTCTGAGACCTTCATTTATTGGGGTCGCACCTGGCTCGTCCCGTTTTTCACATCTAGACTCGGCACGATTCGGAGGCAGTTTGAGTAAGCTGGCGGTACTGGTACTCGAAGATGGTAGTGTCTTTCGAGGTATTTCAATCGGCGCAGACGGCACTAGCGTTGGCGAAGTGGTATTTAATACGGCCATGACGGGCTATCAAGAAATTCTCACTGACCCTTCTTATGCTCGCCAAATTATCACACTGACGTATCCGCATATTGGCAATGTCGGCATGAATGCCGAGGACGAAGAAGCCAGTGATTTATATGCCGCCGGTTTAGTGATTCGTGATCTGCCCTTGGTGGCCAGCAATTTTCGTTCTACGGAAACCTTATCCGCGTATTTGCAGCGCCGTGGCGTGCTCGCGATTGCGGATATCGACACGCGCCGCTTAACACGGATCTTGCGTGAAAAAGGCGCTCAAGCAGGCGCTATTTTTGCGGGTGCCGATGCGCAAGCTTTGTTAAAACAAAATCAAACTCAGCTACAACTACAGCCTGCTTTGCAAACCATTAAAACTTTCCCTGGTTTAAAAGGTTTAGACCTGGCTAAAGAAGTGTCCACCAAAAAATCTTATCAATGGCAAGAAAGTGTGTGGCAATTAGGCGTGGGTCATCCTATTCCTGCGAATAGTCAATTTCATGTGGTCGCCTATGACTATGGCATCAAGCGCAATATTTTGCGTATGTTAGTTGAGCGCGGTTGTCGCGTAACGGTAGTACCCGCACAGACCACTGCAGTTGAAGTCTTAGCATTAAAACCGGATGGTGTATTTTTATCGAATGGTCCGGGTGATCCAGAGCCTTGTGATTACGCCATTGAAGCTATTCGCAGTTTGTTAGAAACTGAAATACCTATTTTTGGTATTTGTTTAGGACATCAATTATTAGGTTTAGCCTGCGGTGCAAACACGATCAAAATGAAATTTAGTCATCACGGCGGCAATCATCCGGTGCAAGATTTAAGTACGGGTCAAGTGATGATTAGCAGTCAGAATCATGGTTTTGCAGTAGATGAAAAAACCTTGCCGGCAAATTTGATTGCGACGCATCGCTCGTTGTTTGATCAATCGTTACAAGGTATTCGTCATATAGATAAACCCGCATTTAGTTTTCAAGGTCATCCTGAAGCAAGTCCAGGGCCGCATGATGTTGCGCCTTTGTTTGATCAGTTTATTGAATTTATGCAACAACGGGCTACAGCGTAATCATGGCAAAACGGACTGATATAAAAAGTATCTTGATTATCGGCGCAGGTCCTATTGTGATTGGTCAAGCGTGCGAGTTTGATTATTCCGGCGCGCAAGCGTGTAAAGCACTGCGTGAAGAAGGTTATCGCGTTATTTTAGTGAACTCGAATCCTGCCACCATCATGACGGATCCTGATATGGCGGATGCGGTTTATATTGAACCGATTAATTGGCGCACTGTTGCGGAAATTATTAAAAAAGAAAAACCCGATGCATTGTTACCCACAATGGGCGGGCAAACTGCGTTGAACTGCGCTTTAGATTTACATCATAACGGTGTGTTAGCCGAGTATGGCGTAGAAATGATCGGCGCCAATGAAGACGCGATTGATATGGCCGAAGATCGCGAGCGCTTTAAACAAGCTATGACAGAAATTGGTTTGGCGACACCGCGTGCCATCATCGCGCATAACATTGAAGAAGCGCGCGTTGCGATTACGGAAATTGGTTTTCCGTTAATTATTCGTCCGTCATTTACGATGGGTGGCACAGGCGGCGGAATTGCTTATAACCGCGAAGAGTTTGAAGAAATCGTGGTGCGTGGTTTAGATTTGTCGCCGACGCATGAATTATTATTAGAAGAATCAGTGCTCGGTTGGAAAGAATATGAAATGGAAGTGGTGCGTGATCGTAAAGATAACTGCATCATTGTTTGCTCGATTGAAAATCTTGATGCGATGGGCGTGCATACCGGTGACTCAATAACCGTTGCGCCTGCGCAAACGTTGACGGATAAAGAATATCAAATCATGCGCAATGCTTCGATTGCGGTGTTACGTAAAATCGGCGTGGACACGGGCGGCTCTAACGTACAGTTTGCGGTGAATCCTGCAAATGGTGAAATGATTGTTATTGAAATGAATCCGCGTGTATCGCGTTCTTCTGCCTTAGCTTCTAAAGCCACGGGTTTTCCGATTGCTAGAGTGGCCGCTAAATTAGCGGTAGGTTATACCTTAGATGAGTTGCAAAATGAAATTACCGGCGGCGCAACGCCAGCATCATTTGAACCCAGCATTGATTACGTTGTTACGAAAGTGCCGCGTTTTGCTTTTGAAAAATTCCCTGCTGCGGACAGTCGCTTAACCACACAAATGAAATCGGTCGGTGAAGTGATGGCGATAGGCCGCACTTTTCAAGAATCATTGCAAAAAGCGTTGCGCGGATTAGAAATTGGTGTGGATGGTTTTACACCTTTGTTAGACGCGAGCATTGCCGATGAAAATTGGCGTGATACGTTAATTCGCGAATTGCGCGAACCACGTGCTGAACGTTTATGGTATGTCGCCGATGCGTTTCGTAATGGCTTTAGTCTTGCGGAAGTGCAGCAGTTAACCTGGATTGATCCTTGGTTTTTAGTGCAAATCGAAGAAATAGTGCGCATCGAACAAGCCTTAGTGGGTCGTAGTTTAAAAAGCATTGACGCAGATGAATTACGTAAATTAAAACGCAAAGGTTTTTCTGATAGTCGTTTAGCGACAGTGTTGAATATTGACGAACACTCGGTGCGCGAATATCGCTGGTCGTGCAATATTCGACCAGTCTATAAACGTGTGGATAGTTGTGCTGCAGAATTTACTGCGACGACCGCGTATATGTATTCGACTTATGAAGAAGAATGCGAAGCGCAGCCTACGCAGCGTAAAAAAATTATGGTGTTAGGCGGTGGGCCTAATCGAATTGGTCAAGGCATTGAATTTGATTATTGTTGTGTGCATGCGGCATTGGCTTTGCGTGAAGATGGTTATGAAACCATCATGGTAAATTGTAATCCCGAAACTGTTTCAACGGATTACGATACTTCTGATCGTTTGTATTTTGAACCCCTGACATTAGAAGATGTATTAGAAATTTTGCACGTTGAAAAACCTTTTGGTGTGATTGTGCAATACGGCGGTCAAACGCCATTGAAATTAGCGCGCGCTTTAGAAAAAGCCGGCGCGCCTATTATTGGCACCAGTCCTGATTCAATTGATCTGGCAGAAGACCGTGAACGTTTTCAAAAGCTCATTAACGATTTGGGTTTAAAACAACCGCCGAATCGTACTGCAAAAACTGCTGAAGCAGCTTTAAAACTCGCTGATGAAATTGGTTATCCGTTAGTAGTAAGGCCTTCTTATGTATTAGGTGGCCGTGGTATGGAAATTGTTTCTGGTCCGGATGAATTGCAGCGTTATATGCGTGCAGCCGTTAAAGTATCTAATGATTCGCCCGTGTTGTTAGATCGTTTTTTAAATGATGCGATTGAAGTTGATATCGATGCGATTTGTGACGGCACTGATGTCATCATTGGCGGCATCATGGAGCACATTGAAGAAGCCGGCATTCATTCAGGTGATTCCGCTTGTTCAATTCCGCCTTATACATTAAGCAAACAAGTGCAAGATGTATTGCGTACGCAAGTAGCGCAAATGGCAAAGGGTTTAAAAGTTATTGGCTTAATGAACACGCAGTTTGCGATTCAAGGCGAGACGGTTTATGTTTTAGAAGTAAATCCGCGTGCGTCACGCACGGTGCCTTTTGTTTCAAAAGCGACCGGTCGACCTTTAGCAAAAATTGCGGCGCGTTGTATGGCGGGACAAAGTCTGCGCCAGCAAGGCATTACGCATGAAGTGATACCTGGATTTTATTCTGTGAAAGAATCTGTGTTTCCATTTACTAAATTTCCTGGCGTAGATGCCTTGCTTGGCCCCGAAATGAAATCGACGGGCGAAGTCATGGGCATTGGCAGTACTTTTGGTGAAGCATTTTGTAAAAGTATGTTTGGCGCGGGTGTGAATTTGCCGAAAAGCGGTGTGGCGTTTATTAGTGTACGCGAAGCCGACAAGCCAGCTGCTATTGACGTGGCGCGCGAATTAATTAAACGCGGCTTTAAAATTTTAGCCACTGATGGAACTTCAGAAGTATTGACACGTGCGGGCGTGGCTTGTGAACGTGTTAATAAAGTTACACAAGGTCGACCGCATATTGTGGATATGATTAAGAATGATGAGATAGCGATGATTGTGAATACCACTGAAGGTAAACAAGCGATTCGTGACTCATTTGCGATTCGTCGAGAAGCGATGAATCATAAAGTGACATTAACCACGACCATTTCAGGTGCACGTGCAAGCTGTATGGCGTTAGACTATGTTGATAATTATCAGGTAAATCGATTGCAGGATTTGCATCAGACGTTGACTCAAGATTCTCACCAGGATGCTAATAAGGGGTGATTTATGGGAAAGGTACCCATTACAGTACAAGGCGCAGAAAAAATGCGCAGCGAATTAGAAAAACTTAAAAATGTTGATCGGCCGCGAATTATTCAAGCGATTGCGGATGCGCGTGCGCACGGCGATTTAAAAGAAAACGCTGAATATCATGCGGCGCGTGAACAACAAAGTTTTGCAGAAGGCCGTATTAAAGAATTAGAAGCAAAATTATCGAATGCTGAAATTATTGATGTTACTAAAATTAATGCCAATGGCCGCATCGTGTTTGGCGCTACGGTAGAGTTGGTAGAAGTTGCTAGTGGTGTTGAAGTTACGTATAAAATTGTAGGCGATGACGAAGCTGATATTAAGCAAGGTTTTATTTCGATTAGCTCGCCGATTGCGCGCGCGTTGATTGGTAAAGAAGTGGATGATGTCGCGCAAGTAAAAGCACCCAGTGGCATTAAAGAATACGAAGTGGTTGATGTAAAGTATATTTAAAAGGTTAGGGTCGCAGGTTTTTATAAAGCGGCCATTGGCCGCTTTTTTATTCGGCAATTAAATCTAGTGGCTGCGTTAGAAGTGGTCTTGATGTAAGGCTTATTTGCGGCAATCAATTGATTAGCGAATAATGACGATTAAATAATTTGAGCTGTTATATATGCAATTAGCGCCCGCACAACTTGAAAAATCGGTACAGCAACGGCTCGCGCCCGTGTATTTATTGACGGGTGATGAACCATTGCAAATGATGGAAGCGGCGGATGCGGTGCGTAAAGCGGCGCGTGCGCAAGCTTATCTAGATCGAGAAGTATTTGAAGCGGGCCGCGATTTTGATTGGCAACATTTGTTATTAGCCGCGAATAGTTTGTCCTTGTTTGCGGATCGTCGCGTATTGGATTTGCGCATTCAGGGTTCGCCCGGTAAAGCGGGCAGTGAAGCTTTGCAGGAATACACCGAACGTTTGCCGAATGACACCGTGTTATTGGTGCAATGTCCTAAATTGGATAAACGTTCGCAAGGTGCTGCCTGGTATAAAGCCTTAGATAAAGTCGGTGTGATCGTGACGATTTGGCCAGTGGCCAGTAATCGCATGCCGCAGTGGATTAATGAACGTTTGCAAGCCCGTGGTTTACAAGCGGATCGCGAAGCAGTGGAGTTATTGGCATTGCGAGTAGAAGGCAATCTGCTGGCGGCTGCGCAAGAAATTGATAAATTGGTTTTGTTAAAGTCCGCGAGTGCCGCGCAACCGGTAAAGGTGAATGTCCGCGAGGTAGCGGAAGCCGTCGCCGATAGCGCCCGCTTTAGTGTTTACGATCTGGTCGATGCGGCGTTGGAAGGTAAAACCGCCAAAACCCTGCGCATATTAAATGGTCTGCGCGCGGAAGGTGAGACGCCGGCTTTAGTGGCCTGGGCCTTGGCCAACGAAATTCGCGGTTTAACCACCATGGCCATGGCGCTAGCGCAAGGTCGGCCGGCGGCGAGTGTCTTTGCGGCGGTGTGGGAAAAACGTAAACCCTTAGTCCAAGCCGCATTAAAACGTATCCGGCCTGAGGCTACGGGTTTAAAGACATGGGGTATACTCATGCGCTTAGCAGCGCGCGCGGATCAAGTAAGTAAAGGCGCGGGTTGGGCCAGTAGCATGGCCAATGGCAACTCCGCTTTGGGTTTAGGTAGCCAGCAACCTTGGGTAGTATTAACCGGCCTTTGTTTGGAATTATGCGGCCCGTTTGGCTTAGAACCTGCGTTGAGTTCGGTGGTCGCCCGCCAGAATAGATCGCCTACTACCTATAGATAGAGTGTCTTAATAAATTAGAACCACCATTGGAATGACGATGAATGCAGTAGCCAGCAAAACCGCCCAAGACCAAGTTGACTATATGTTAGCGGTAGGCGCGCGGGCGCGAGCCGCATCTCGGCTGTTGGCCTATGCGGACACGCACATTAAAAACCAAGCGTTATTGGCAACTGCGCAATTATTGCGTGAGCATGAAGCTTTAATTTTGGCGGCGAATGAAAAAGACCTCAGTGCGGCACAAGCCAAAAATTTAGATGCGGCGTCTTTAGATCGCTTAGCGTTAAATCCGGCGCGTATTGCTGCGATGGCGGAAGGTTTACAACAAGTAGCAAATTTAGCGGATCCGATTGGTGAAATAACGAATTTGAGTTATCGGCCTTCCGGTATTCAAGTCGGCAAAATGCGTGTGCCTTTAGGCGTGATCGGTATTATTTATGAATCCCGTCCCAACGTTACGATTGAAGCCGCCGCTTTATGTTTGAAATCCGGCAACGCCACTATTTTGCGCGGTGGTTCAGAAGCTTTGTATTCGAATTTAGCGTTAGCGGATTGTTTTCACGCGGGTTTGCAAGCGGCAGGTTTAACGACGGATGCGGTGCAAGTTTTAAAAAGCGCGGATCGTGTTTTGGTCGGTCAATTATTAAAAATGAAAGAATATGTCGACGTTATTATTCCGCGCGGTGGTAAATCGTTAATTGAGCGCGTGACCGCAGAAGCAGAAATTCCGGTGATTAAACATTTGGATGGCGTTTGTCATGTTTATATTGATGATAAAGCAGATTTAGAAAAAGCCCTGAAGATCGCCGTGAATGCCAAAACGCATCGTTATGGTGTTTGTAATGCGATGGAGAACTTATTAATCGCGGCACCGCTGGCCGATAAATTATTACCCATCTTAGCAAAAGATTATTTGGCGAAAGGCGTAGAGCTGCGCGGCTGTGCAACAACGCGGACGATTTTGCCAAACATCAATGCCGCTACAGAAGATGATTGGTATACAGAATATCTAGCGCCGATTTTAGCAATCAAGATAGTTGCAGATATAGATGCAGCGATTATGTTTATTAATCATTATGGATCACATCATACCGACGCAATTGTCACGGAAGATTATGCGCGCGCGCGACGTTTCTTACGTGAAGTTGATTCAAGTTCAGTGATGGTTAATGCTTCGACACGTTTTGCAGATGGTTTTGAATATGGCTTGGGCGGGGAAATTGGTATTAGTACCGACAAACTCCATGCGCGTGGACCGGTAGGTTTAGAAGGTTTAACGACGCAGAAATATATTGTGTTAGGCGAGGGGCATATCCGCCAATAAGCGGACGTGAATATCGTTGACGCTGAGCAACACTTTATTCGCTAATCAATTCATCGGCATTCTCGGCGGTACTTTTGATCCTGTGCATTACGGTCATTTGCGCTCCGCGCAAGCGGTAATTCAAACTTTAAATTTACATAGGTTGTTATTAATGCCTTGTGGCGAGCCTGCGCATCGTGCGCCGCCAATTGCAAATGCTGCGCAACGTTTGCACATGTTGCAACTCGCTTGTCTTGAATTTCCGCAGATGCAGATTGATGAGCGCGAATTAACACGAGTAGGTGCTAGTTATACGTTTGATAGCTTGCAAGAATTAACGCATGACTATCCTGGCGCGCAATTGTGTTTGGTAATGGGACAAGATGCATTTGCACATTTTCCAACATGGCATCGTGCTGTTGATATTTTACAACTCACGTATATCATCGTCATGGCGCGACCGAACTATCGTTTAGATCCGCAAAGCTTAGCAGACGAGTGGTATCAGCAACACGGTTTATCGATACAACAGTTTAAGGAATTACGTACGCGCAAAGCTGGTGCTATTATTTTTTTGGAAACGCCGGAATATGCAATTTCATCTACCGCAATCAGAGCTTATTTAAACGCCGGCGAATCATTACCGGATCATTGGCTGCCGCCGACGGTGGGTCAATGGTTGGCTACTAATAATATTTATCAATCATTTTAAAATACGAGATTAGCAACATTATGAAAACTGATGAATTAAAAGCGCTCGCAGTAGCGGCATTGGAAGATGTGAAAGGTAATGAAATTACTGTGTTAGATGTAAAAAAATTAACCAGTGTGATGGATTGGATGATTGTGGTGAGCGGTACTTCTTCGCGCCATGTAAAAGCGTTGGCGGACAGCGTGGCAGAAAAAAGTAAAGCTGCGGGTGTGCGTCCTTTAGGTGTTGAAGGTGAACGCGAAGCAGAATGGATCTTGGTAGATTTGGGCGATGTAGTGATACACGTGATGCAACCCACGGTTCGCGCTTTTTATAATTTAGAAAAATTATGGGATCCGCAATTAGAAACAACCGAAGAAGTTTTAAAAGCACGTATGGTTAAACCGGCACGCTTACAAAAACGTTAACATGTTTAACGGCGTCATTAGTTACGGACGGCTATCATGAAAATTCATCTGTTGGCCGTCGGCACTAAAATGCCCGCCTGGGTGAACAGTGGTTTTGATGAATACGCACGACGTTTTCCACCTGAATGTCGTTTACAACTTAACGAAATCCCTGCGTCCAAACGCAGCAAATCACAAGATCTACAACGCATCGTGCAACAAGAAGGTGAGGTCATGTTGGCGCGAATTCCCGAACGCGCTTTTGTCGTTGCATTAGAAGTCCACGGTAAACCGTGGTCGACGGAACAATTGGCGCAACAATTAGCGCAGTGGTTAATGCAAGGTCGCGATGTTGCTTTATTAGTCGGCGGTCCAGAAGGTTTAGCCGAAAGTTGTCGACAACGTGCTGAACAAACCTGGTCTTTATCGCCATTAACGTTACCGCATCCCTTAGTGCGGGTGGTATTAGCTGAAACCTTATATCGAGCATGGACCTTGCATAGTGGCCATCCTTATCATCGTGAAGGTTGAGTGCGTCATATGAAATATCCTTTTATTTATTTAGCCTCACAATCACCTCGTCGTCGTGAATTATTAAGTCAGATAGCGGTCTCATTTACCGTCATCAATGCCGCGATTGATGAAGCTCAATATAAAGATGAATTACCTAAGGATTATGTAACACGCTTGGCGCAGCAAAAAGCCCAAGCAGGTGCTGCGCAATGCGCAGATGGAAACCCCGTCTTAGGCGCGGATACGATTGTGGTTTTAGATCAACAGATTTTAGGTAAGCCCCGTGATGCAGCGCATGCCCGTGACATGTTATTGCAATTATCGGGTAACACGCATCAAGTGATGACAGCTGTTAGCGTGGCGCATGGTCAGCAACAAAAAACCTTAGTCTCCATTAGCGACGTGCGTTTTCGCGTGATGACAGATAATGAAATTAAAGATTATTGTGCGACTGAAGAACCCTTAGATAAAGCGGGTGCTTATGCGATTCAAGGACAAGCAGCGGTTTTTATTGAACATCTAAGCGGCAGTTATTCCGGTGTTATGGGTTTACCTTTATTTGAAACCGCGCAATTATTCCGATCTTATGGGTTTTCGTTTGTTTGAAACGACGAAGTTATTACAGGTGTAATGTATGCCGCATGAAATTCTAGTAAATATTACACCACAAGAAACACGCGTAGCGATTTTAGAAAATGGTGTGTTACAAGAATTATTTGTCGAGCGTGCTAATCGGCGCGGTTTGGTCGGCAATATTTATAAGAGCAAAGTCATTCGTGTGATGCCGGGTATGGATGCTGCATTTGTTGATATTGGTTTAGATAAAGCCGCGTTTTTACATGTGTCTGACATTGAGATGCCGACCATGGGCGATGTTGTTCCTGATCAACAAGCTAAGCGTTTGCCGATCACGCAGATTTTGCGTGAAGGCCAAGAGCTGCTGGTGCAAGTGGTGAAAGATCCTTTGGGCAGTAAAGGCCCGCGTGTTACTACTCAATTAACGATTCCTTCGCGTTATTTAGTGTTGTTGCCCAGTGCTACTGCGATTGGTGTGTCAACTAAAATAGAAAATGATGAACAGCGTCAAACGTTACGCGCCATCATGGAAAATGCGCGTCCACCGAATAGCACGGGTGGTTATATCGTACGCACGGTTGCCGAAAACGCCAGCACAGAAGAATTGCAACGCGACGCATTGTTTTTACAAAAAATCGGCTTAGCTATTCACGAGCGTAGCAAAATCGTAAAACCGCCAGGTTTAGTGCATGAAGATTTACCGTTGGCGTTACGCACTTTACGTGACATTGTCGATGGTAGTGTCGACAGCATCATAGTCGACTCCAAAGAATCATTTGTCGCTATGCGCGAATTTTCTGCGCAATATATGCCCGATATGCAAGCACGCATCAGTCATTATTCAGCGGATCGCCCTTTGTTTGATATGCACAGCGTAGAAGATGAAATTCAAAAAGCCATGGAACGCAAAGTAGTTTTAAAATCGGGCGGATATTTAATTATTGATCAAACCGAAGCAATGACCACGGTTGATGTCAACACGGGTGGATTTGTAGGTAGTCGAAATTTAGAAGAAACCATTTACAAAACTAATTTAGAGGCTGCGCAAGCCATCGCGCGACAATTAAGACTACGCAATCTCGGCGGCATTATTATTATAGATTTTATCGATATGTTAGATGAAGAGCATAAGCGTCAAGTACTGCGTGCGCTGGGTAAAGCATTAGAAAAAGATCATGCTCGTACTCACGTGTCCGAAGTTTCAGAGTTAGGCTTAGTAGAAATGACGCGTAAACGTACGCGCGAAAGTTTGGAGCATGTGTTATGTGAGCCGTGCCCTGCTTGTGAAGGACGTGGTTTTGTTAAAACCACTGAAACTGCATGTTATGAAATTTTTCGGGAAATTCTGCGCGTAGTGCGGCAATACGATCCGCATAATTTAACGGTCTTGGCATCGCAAGCGGTGGTGGATTTGTTATTAGACGAACAGTCACATGGTTTGGCTGAGCTGGAAGCATTTGTGGAGGTGCCCATTCGTTTGCAAGTGGAGCATCTTTATAACCAAGCGCAATATGATGTGGTCATGATGTAAATATGCGCTGGCTTCCTGCTTTTAAATTTAATCTCACGCCACATCAGCGCAATGTATTGCGTAATGCTTGGCATCGTTTATTTTTATTGTCGGGCTTGTCGTTAGTTTTAATTGCGTTGATATTTAGTGGCTTGCGTTTGATATTGCCTTTTGCAGAACAATATCGTTTAACGATAGAACAAAAAGCGACCCAAAAAACAGGCTATCCCGTTCATATAGAGAGCATTGATGTCGCGTGGACAGGTTTACAGCCTTATATATTGCTGCATGATGTAACTATTGGCGATATAAAAAAACCGATTATACAAACCAAAGAACTAGCGGTTGCTATCGATATTTTTGCTTCTGTCTGGCGTTGGGGTTCGGTGTTTGGTGATATTGTGGTGCATCAAGTAGACGTAAAAATACAACGCAACAAAGCCGGTGAATTTTTTATTCAAGGTATTCCGTTGAACCAATCGGCGGATAAAGAAATAGTTATTCCGACTTTCTTGCGAGGCCGCACCCTGCGCGTGCATTCTGCGCATGTGCAGTATCAAGATGATAAATTAAATAAAAATTATAATTTTCCTGATGTTAGCGGTAGTTTTAAAACGGATGGCAAACAGCATGATGCTTATATGAGCATGGTGTTGCCGCAGCATTTGGGTGAACGGATTGACGTGGGTGTGGAATTACAAGGCATCCCTAAAAATCTAAAAAACCTTCATGGTCGATTTTATATAAATACACAGCAAGTAAATGTAGCGAAAATTATTCAAGATTTAAAGATTTTTCCTGCATTGCAGACGGGGCGCTTGAATGCCCAGTTATGGGGCGAATGGAATGGTGAGTTACGTTCTTTGTCAGGGCATGTTAAGGTTGAAAATGTTTGGTTAGTTCATAAAATTAAAAAAATAGAAAAGAGTTGGCGGGTTAATAAAATAGAAAGTGATATTCGTTGGCAAGCAACTGCTGAGATTATGGATTTAAATTTGGAAAATTTATTCCTAAATCAAGGCGATAGTATTTGGCCGCAAAATGGCTTGCAGTTACGCCTGCATAGAAATACCTTGGGATTGCATAAAGTGGAGCTAGCGTTTGATTTTTTGCGTGCTGAGAATCTATTGAATTTAATGTATTGGTGGCAAGCTACATTGCCTCCTGGATTTGAGGTCGTGCAAAGTTTGCAGCCACGTTTAGATTTAGAAAAAGTACAATTGCAATGGGATAAAGAAGCGGGTTTTCAAGGCAGCGCTGCATTTCATCACTTCGGCATACAAGCGGGTCGTTGGGTGCCGCATTTAGATAATGTAGCGGGTCAATTGTATTTTTATAAAGACAAAGGCTTGGTGAAATTTAGCAGTACGCCGCAGGCATTTAATTATCCAGATTTATTTCGTAGTGCTTGGCCCGTAGAAAAAATAACGGGCGAAATTTATTTGTTGGCTAAAGATACGCAGTTAGAAATTCGCAGTCGTGATTTAGTGTTTAATACGACGGATGCTAAAACCAGGCATTGGCTCGATTTGATTTTAAAAGTAAATCAAACACCTACTATTGATATGTTCTCTTTGATTGAAAAAGGCGATGGCCGTCAAATTGCACGGTATTTGCCCACCACGATTATGGGGCCGAATTTAGTAAAATGGTTGGAGTATGGTGTGCGCCGTGCCGATGTGCGGCAGGCGTGGATGCGTTTAAAAGGTGATCTTGAAAAATTCCCGTTTAAAAAAGGTGAAGGCATTTTCCGAATTGATGCCTGGATTGAAAATATGGAGTTAGCGTATTTGCGCGATTGGCCTGCCGCTAGCGATATGCGTTTGCACCTACGTTTTGAGAATGATGGTTTAGCCGCTGATATTTATGAAGCTAATATTAATAAATTATTGCTGACGGATGTGCGCATGGTGATACCACATTATCATGAGCATAAAGTATTGTTACAGACGCAGGTTAGCAGTGAGCTAGGTGATGCGGTGCGTTATTTACAAGCCACTTCTTTAAAAAATAAATTATGGACCGGCTTTAATCAATTAGAGGCGAAGGGTTGGCAAACTAGTTTATTGTCGATGGAAATTCCGTACGATCCTCAAGTGCTATTTTGGGCGCAAGCATCGACTGATTTACAGGCGGCTGAATTTGATTTTCGTGATGTGGGTGTAAAGTTCAGCGAGCTTACGACTTCGTTTGCTTGGAATCTAGATGGCATTGTAATGCCGCTGACGCAGGTCTTGTTAAATAAGCAAAAAGCGCAGTTGAATATTAGTACCGCACATAAAGACGCTGCGCATCGTGTAAGCGTTAAAGTCGATAGTACGTTGGGCTTGCAAGAGATAGCATTCAAGAAAGCGAATTGGTTGGGATTTGATCGTATTGCTGGACGCACGCCGATGCAATTAGCATTTGGATTTAATATGCAAAAGGGGCCATTGCCGCCATTATTGGAAATGCGTAGCGATTTATTAGGCATTACGAGTGAATTGCCCGCACCCTTTAATAAGTCAGCGGAACAAGCGTGGCCTAGTGAAGTGCAGTTACGTATTGAATCGGGGGGTCGCCTGGTTTTACAAACTAAAATTGCACAACGCATTAACACGTGGATCGGATTTGAATCACGTGATCATATGTTACGGCTTGAGCGCGCTAATATTGTGTTAGGGGATGATGACGTGGTGCAGGCTCCTCCCGTAAATGGTTTACATATTAACGGACAGGTTAGTTATTTGAATGTAGATCAATGGTTGCCCTTATTAATAGAAGCAAAAACGACGACATTGCCTGCGATAAAAACTACCTCTTCGCCCGTATCTTCATCGGCATCTTTAAAATTACCGGTATTGCGCACCGCTAATTTGTCAGTAAATGAATTGGTTTATTTAGGACGCAGGGCTGAGCGCGTGAATGCTAAGCTACAACAAAAGCAGGATCATTGGACAATTGAGCTTGATGCTTTACAAGGTCAAGGTGCGATTGGTTTACCGTTTGATAATTTGCAGCAACGCGGTATTGATTTGGATTTTAAAAACTTTAATGTAGATACGTGGCTGCCTATTGCATCTGTTAAAAATAGTAAAGCGTCTATTGATCCGCGAAATATTCCACCGCTGCGCGTGCGAGTCGGCAAATTAATTTTTAATCGTTGGCAGTTAAATAATGTGTTGATTAATGCGACGCCGCAATTAAATGTCGCAACGAGTAAAACAAATGCGCCAAATACATCAGTGGCGGCTAAACCGGAAGGTTATGTTTTTAATGTTTTACAGGCGAAAGATCCGGCGCTGAATGTAACTGGCAAAGGGCTGTGGTCGATTAATGCACAAGGCCAACATCGTTCTGAATTTGAGTTGCAAATAAACAGTAATAATTTAGGTGTAGGATTAGCGCAATTGGGTTATCAACGCGTGATTGCGGCAGGACACGGGAAAATTGATGCCTCGATTAATTGGCAATCATCACCGCAAAATTACAGCGCGAATCAATTAAATGGTTTTGTCAGTATGCATATAGAAGATGGCGAATTATTGGAACTTGATGCGGGGAATGCGGGCCGAGTATTTGGTTTATTAAGTGTGCAAGCCTTGCCGCGGCGTTTGGCGTTTGATTTCCGCGATGTGTTTGCCGAAGGTTTTAGTTTTGATCGTATTAAAGGTGACTTTAATATTGCTCAAGGCCAAGCGCAGACGACAAACTTTGAACTTAAAGCGCCGGCTGCAAAAATTCAGTTGAAAGGTCGTGTCGGGATTGCGACGCGAGATTATGATCAGCGCGTGACCGTTTTGCCCGACGTATCTAATACCTTGCCGGTGATTGGCACATTAGTCGCTGGGCCTGTGGGTGGCGCCGGCGTTTTGTTGGTAGATCAGGTTGCGAAATTATTAGGTCAAGACAGTGACGAATTAGGACGGCGCACCTATCAATTAAGGGGAAGCTGGGATAATCCTGAGTTAAAACCAGTAGATAATAAATAACGTACACAAACAGGCGCATGATGAAAAAAATAATATATTGGAGCGGTCTATTTTGCTTGCTGATGCAGCAAGCTGTTTTAGCAAGCGAAGAATATACAGTCGCGTGGGATGATTGGGCGCGCCCGCGCAGTGCTGCTTATATTATTGAACTACCCGCCGTAAAAGCCGCGGTGCAGGCATGGACCCTGAATCCACAACAGTTTTTGCAAATCCAATATCCTGGAGGCGAGACTGGCGTATTGTGGTCAGATGAATTAGCGGATTGGTTAACGAGTTTGGGTGTGCCACAAACACAGATTCGACTTTTACCGGGCAGCGCGCGCGCAGATCAGATAATATTGTCTGTGCAGCCCTAACAATAACTCACTTGATGATGGATGTGTTGTGACAAAAATCGCCTGTATTCAAATGGCCTCTGGCCCTAAAGTAGATCCTAATTTACAAACTTGTCGACGGCTTATCGCCGATGCGGTAGCGAAAGGCGCACGCATGGCCGTGTTGCCAGAACATTTTGCGCATATGGGTGTTAATCAAGCAGACAAATTAGATGTCATGGAAAGTTTAGGTCAAGGACCTATTCAAAAATTTTTAGCCGACACGGCGCGCAGTGAAGGTATTTGGTTAGTGGGTGGTGCAATTCCCTTAAAAACCAAAGATCCTAAACATTGTCGTTCATCAGTTTTAGTGTATGACGAGAAAGGTGAGTTGCGCGGCCGCTACGACAAAATGCATATGTTCGACGTGTCATTGCCCAACGGTGAAGAGCGTTATCAAGAATCCGACTTTATCGAAGCGGGTGATGATGTCGTGGTGGTTGACACGCCGATGGGTAAACTTGGTTTAAGCGTTTGTTACGATATTCGTTTTCCGGAAATTTTTCGGCGGCAGATTGAGCAAGGCATGGAAATTTTAGCAGTACCTAGCGCGTTTACTGCGATTACCGGACGTGCGCATTGGTTGCCGCTGTTGCAAGCGCGGGCGATTGAGAATCAATGTTATGTTTTAGCATCAGGCCAAGGTGGTTATCACATGAATGGTCGCGAAACCTATGGCCATAGTATGATTATTGATCCGTGGGGCGCGGTTTTAGGATGTTTGCCAACAGGTTCTGGTCATGTGATGGCGGATGTTGATTTAGCAAAACTGCGCGCCACTCGTGAACGTTTTCCCGCTTTAAAACATCGGCGCTTTGGATTAGCTGGAAAACTGCAGAAATGAGTGAGCAACCGCGCAGTGCTGGTTCTGCTAATACAATAGCACTCGCGCGTGCGCAATTATTAGCGCCGTATGATTTAGACGATCAAGCGTTACAAAAAATCTTAAACGAATTAGCGCATGCGCGAATTGATTTTGGTGATGTTTATTTTCAGCTGAGTCAATCCGAAGGCTGGATGTTAGAAGATGGCATTGTCCGCGAAGGTAGTTATAGCCGTGAACAAGGTGCAGGTTTACGCGCAGTATATGGCGAACAAACTGGTTTTGCATATTCTGAAGATTTACAACTACCCGCTTTACTTGAAGCGGCGCGTACTGCGCGTAACATTGGCAGCGTCGGTCGTTGTGTAACTAAAAAATTACACGCGACTACACCGCATGTTTTATATGATGCGCTCGATCCACTGCAAAGTATTCCTACCCAAGAAAAAATTGCTTTATTAGAACGTGCTGATCGCTTAGCGCGTGCGCAAGATCCGCGTGTCAAACAAGTATTTGTTAGTTTGGCTGCGGTGCACGATATTATGTTAGTGATTAATACAGATGGCACCTTAGCGGCAGATGTTCGCCCACTCGTGCGTTTTAATATTAGCGTGATTGTTGAACAAGGTAAGCGTCGTGAACAAGGCAGCGCGGGCGGCGGCGCACGTACTGGCTTGCAATTATTTGATGCGACGCAAGTGGATGTTTATGTTCAAGACGCAGTGCGCCAAGCATTATTAAACTTAGAAGCCATTGATGCACCTGCCGGTGTGATGCCGGTGGTATTAGGGTCGGGTTGGCCCGGTGTTTTATTACATGAAGCGGTGGGTCATGGTTTAGAAGGTGATTTTAATCGTAAAGGTAGTTCCGCATTTTCCGGTCGTATCGGCGAACAAGTTGCTTCACCTTTATGCACGGTAGTCGATGATGGCACTTTAACGGGTCGACGTGGTTCTTTAAATGTTGATGATGAAGGCACACCGACCCAGCATAATATTTTAATCGAGAACGGTATTTTAAAAGGTTACTTACTCGATAAACACAATGCACGATTGATGGGTAAAAATTCTACCGGTAGTGGACGGCGTGAATCGTATGCGCATTTACCTATGCCGCGTATGACCAATACTTATATGTTAGCCGGACAAGATGATCCACACGATATTATTCGTTCCGTAAAACGGGGTTTATATGCAGTTAATTTTGGTGGTGGCCAAGTCGATATCACCAGTGGCAAATTTGTATTTTCTGCGGCTGAAGCTTATTTAATCGAAGACGGTAAAATTACTGCACCCGTTAAAGGCGCGACGTTAATTGGTAACGGGCCTGAAGTCATGCAAAGTATTTCACGCGTCGGTCATGATTTAAAATTTGATAGCGGTGTGGGCACCTGTGGTAAAGAAGGCCAAAGCGTACCCGTCGGTGTAGGTCAGCCGACCTTAAAAATAGATTCACTTACTGTAGGTGGCACTGCTGCATAATTTATGGCTTCACGATTACTGCAAATACCAGAACGTTTTTCTCCTACGCAACTCGCCGATCATGTTGAATTTGCTTTGCATGAAGCCACACGCTTAGGCGCGACCGCTGCAGAAGCGAGTTTAAGTTTAGGTCAAGGTTTAGGCATTACGGTACGCAAAGGTGAAATTGAAACCTTAGAGCATCATCGTGATCGCGGTTTATCTATCACCGTGTATCAAGGTCAGCGTAAAGGTTCTGCTAGCACATCGGAATTAACGCCTGCAGGTTTACGTGCTACCGTTAACGCAGCATTAGGTATTGCGCGTTATACCGCAGAAGATCCTTATGCGGGTTTAGCACCGGCTGAATTATTAGCGAACAGTATTCTTGATTTGCAATTAGATCATCCTTGGGATTTATCAACGGCGGCCGCCATTCAATTAGCCAAAGAATGTGAAGCAGCTGCGTTGCGTGATCCGCTGATAACGAATTCAGAAGGCGCGTCAGTTAGCATTGGTGAAGCCTTAAGTTTGTACGGCAACACGCATGGATTTTTAGGCGGTTACGCCGGTACGCGCCATAGCATTTCTTGTTCGGTTATTGCGAGTGATGCACAAGGTTTAATGGAACGAGATTATTGGTTTAGTACCGCGCGTTATCCTGCTGCGCTAGAAACTGCAGAAGCCATTGGTTTACAAGCAGCAGCGCGTGCTAAAGCACGTTTAGGTGGACAACGCATTCCCACCGGACAAGTACCGGTGTTATTTGCACCGGAAGCGGCGCGGAGTTTGATTGGTAATTTTCTTGGCGCAATTCGCGGTAGCGCCTTGTATCGACAATCTAGTTTTTTAGTGGATAGCCTCGGCAAAAATATTTTTCCGACGTTTGTTAAAATTCATGAGCAACCGCATTTATTAAAAGCGTTAGGCAGTGCGCCGTTTGATTCTGAAGGTGTTGCTACCCAAGCACGGACTTTTGTTGAGCAAGGTATTTTGCAATCCTATGTATTAAACAGTTATAGCGCACGACGTTTAGGCTTGATAACGACCGCCAATGCCGGCGGCGTGCGCAATTTACAGGTTGAATCTACCGGACATTCATTCACGGATTTGTTACGTGTGATGAACACCGGTTTGTTGGTCACAGAATTAATGGGACAAGGTGTAAATTTAGTCACGGGTGATTATTCGCGTGGCGCCGCAGGGTTTTGGATTGAAAACGGCGAGATCGCATATCCCGTACAAGAAATTACGATTGCTGGACAGTTACCGCTAATGTTTCAAAATATTGAAGCTATTGGTAACGACATTGATCGGCGTAGTAATGTGTGCACCGGTTCTATTTTGTTAAAAAGCATGATGATAGCCGGTGAATAGTTTTATTTTTAAAAATTGACTGATCCGATCAGCCCGAGAAATACTAAGGAGAAATACTAATGGTACGTTTTAAATTAACTATCACTGCAATAATTTTAGCTAGTTTGTCGTTATTCGCCATCCAAGCACAAGCCGCAGTTAACGTTGGCTTGCAAGTAGGTGCGCGTGAAGATAACTTTGATTGGAATATCGCCGCGCCTTATGGTTATGAGCCGAATGTCTTATCAGAATTAACGTGGAGTAATTTAGAAATTACCGAATTACGGCTTGATACACAATTTGTTGCGCCTATTGGTGTGGCAGTTTATGGCACGCTCGGTTATGGCACGATCACTAGTGGCCAAAATCAAGATTCGGATTATGACTTCGATGATCGTCGTGGTGAATATTCTCGGTCCAATAATAATGCGAGCGATGGCGATACCTTAGATATGCGAATCGGTGCGGGTTATCAATTTAAAATAGGTCGGCATGTGAGCTTGATACCTTTAGCGGGTGTTGAATATCGCGAATTAAATTTAGTCATGACCGATGGTTTCCAAACTATTCCTGCGTATGGTCCTTTTGATGGCCTTAATTCCACCTATAATTCTGAGTGGAAGGGCTTGTGGGTAGGCGCGCGCGCGAATGTCGATTTGCGGCGTGTACGTTTTAATGCCGAATTTTTGTTACGCACGGGTGATTATTATGGCTACGCAAACTGGAATTTACGTAGCGACTTTAGTCATCCTAAAAGTTTTGATCATGATTCCGCTTATCTTGGATATGAATTAAATGGCGGCGCTGAAGTAATGTTAGTGGAGCATTTATATTTGACGACCAATCTTATGTGGGCTAGCAGTGAAATTCTCGAAGGCACCGACACGATTTATGCAGCGGATGGTAATGAATATTCTACTGATTTAAATGGTGGACAGTGGGATCAATTAGCATTTCGTTTAGGCTTACGTGCAGCTTTTTAAGTATGACGACGTATAGGTAAGTTAATTAATCATAATTTATTACCCTGCATAAAGGTGTATCTATGGCTTGGTCAAAAAAAGGTCTTTTATTAACGCTGCTAACATTGTTGTCTGGCGTTGCAAATGCGGCTGCAGAATTACCTGCATTAAATTTAACCACGCATTGGGTTGGTTATCTTTGTTTGGCTATTTTTGTGTTTGCGTATGCTTTGGTTATCATGGAAGAGCATTTGCATTTGCGCAAATCAAAACCTGTAGTAGTGGCAGCCGGTATTATTTGGGCGTTGGTTGCCGGGGTGTTAGTGCAGTCAGGTGACACGCACAGTGCAGGGCAATTTGTTAGACATAATTTATTAGAATATGGTGAATTGTTTTTATTTTTGTTGGCAGCGATGACTTATATTAACACCATGGATGAACGTGGTGTATTTAGAGCATTACGTGTGTGGTTGGTATCCCGCGGATTTTCTTTGCGTCAATTATTTTGGATTACCGGTATTTTGGCGTTTTTCATTTCAGGCGTTGCAGATAATTTAACGACGGCCTTATTAATGTCGGCCGTAGTACTAACGCTGGCGGCTGATAATAAAAAGTTTATTGTAGTGGCTTGTATCAATGTCGTGGTAGCCGCAAATGCAGGTGGAGCCTTTAGTCCCTTTGGTGATATTACGACCTTAATGGTATGGCAAAAAGGCGTGCTTAAATTCCATGAATTTTTTGTTTTGTTTTTGCCTTCTTTAGTCAACTGGTTTGTACCCGCAATTATTATGAGTTTCACTGTAGGCAAAGAAAAACCGCCTGCACAAAATATGAACGCCGATGTGCGTAAAGGCGCTTGGACGGTGGTTGCTTTATTTGTTTTAACCATTATTTTGGCAGTATGTGGACATAACTTCTTACATCTGCCACCAGTGCTAGGCATGATGACCGGTTTAGGGTTGTTAAAATTTTATGGCTATTATCTAAAACGTTGTGATATGCGAATTGCCAACGATCATTATTTAGGTGAAAAAGCCTTATCAGTACCCGGTCAACCGGCTTCTCAATTTAATATTTTTCAATCCATGGAACGTGTTGAGTGGGACACGCTGATGTTTTTTTACGGCATCATTTTGTGTGTGGGCGGCTTGGGTGCATTAGGTTATCTGGGAGTCATGTCGCATATGATGTACGGTCAATTAGGCGCAACTCAGGCAAATATATTGGTCGGTATTATTTCAGCCGTGGTTGATAATATTCCTGTGATGTTCGCGGTGTTAACGATGTTGCCTGATATGAGTCATGGTCAATGGTTGTTGGTAACACTGACTGCGGGTGTTGGCGGTTCTTTATTATCAATTGGTTCAGCTGCGGGTGTTGCCGTGATGGGGCAAGCTCGTGGCACTTATACATTTTTTGCACACCTTAAATGGACATGGGCAATTGCGTTAGGGTATGCCGCGAGTATTGCTTGTCATTTTTGGCTGAATGCAAAATATTTTTAATCAATGATGCGCTTATAGATATTCATATGAAAAAAATAATACGTACCGTTTTTGGGTCGGCACTCTTGTTGATTTTAACCGCGTGCGGCAGTCAAAGTGTTTTGTACGAAGGTCAACGCGCATGGAGCGCAGAGACTTTACGCGCAGGTGGCATGGTTATCGTTGGCGTAGTAGCTAACAGTGGCATGAATATTAAGGAAGATCGCGAAGGGCATGCCACTATGTTGTATAAGGCGTATCAAACGCAGCGACCAGAATATCGCTATGTTGCGTATCGCGACGCTCGCTTAGCGATCGGTAGTAGTGTGCACACACAGATGTTGGATAGCTTTGCTTTTCAAGGCACTGCTAGCAGCGGTATGTTGCGCATGGCTAAAGAAAAGTTACCCATTCGCTATTGGCTATTTGCAAATATTGAGGGTCAATGGATAACTCAAGATGTTGCTGAAAAAAACAAAAAAACGACGTTTACGACCACGCGCCAAATAGCGGTAAAAATTGTGGTTTATGATGCGCAGTTAAGTGGTCGTGTTGCTAGCGGTTGGTCTTTGGCTGATGCAGCAAGCGCCTCGCAGGTAACTGATCAACCTGCAGCTAACTTGAAACAAAATGATCAATATCCAGAAAATTTATTTCCATCACCGCCCAGTGAAACCATTCTGTTGCAAAACATATTTGCTAAATTAGCGCAGCGTTTGCCCTTGTCTAAATAAATTGTGTTGCAGAATTTAGAGCTGAGTTTTAAGCAATAACTCAAAACCATTATTACTCCAGTGTTTTTGTTCTTCTTGGATATCCGCCAAGGTCAACGGATGTTCTTGCAACCATTTTTCTGCAATCGACAATGTTATCCCTTGTAAATGCGCGCTGATTTTTAAGTCAGGTAAAAAATTATCTAATCGATTGCGATGTAGTAGCACGGATATACGCAGTATTAATAATAATTTTAATAAAATAGGCCGCTCTACGCTGGAGATTTCTTTGAAGTACTCAGCACGAATTTTTCGACGATGCGCATTGACGAGTAGCGCTAAATATTTTTGTTCGCGTATCGAAAATCCCGGCATATCAGAATGGCGTAATAAATAAGCGCCATGGCGATGATAACCGCTGTGCGCCACGGCCAAACCGATTTCATGTAACTGCGCCGCCCAATCTAGGTAATCCGCTAGTTCTTTATTATCGTTACTCAATAACCAATTGATTTGAGCTTGTTGATAAAAAGATCGCGCGGTTTTTTGCACACGTTGCGCATGGGTTTTATCAATTGCATAACGTTGTACAAAATGTTGAATGGTAGTATTGCGCACATCATTTTGGCGTTGCCGACCGAGCAATTCATGTAATACGCCTTCGCGTAATGCGCTGTTAGAATATTCCATGTGTTCAATATTTAAAGCATCAAATGCAGCAGTTAAAATAGCTAAACCACCAAAAAACACCGGCCGGCGATCAGCGCTTAAGTTCGGCAATCTGTCGTCTTTGGCTAGCAGTTGATGCAATTTTTTAAGTCCACTGGCAGTAATACCGTGCTCGCTGAGTTTAAGTTGCAACAAGGTATCTTCAATGCTGCGAATGCTGCCTGAAGAACCTAATACATGTTGCCAGCCTAATGCACGAAAAGAAATTTCAATGGGTTCTAGTTCTTGACGTGCAGCGGTAATCGCTTGTTGCATACGTTTATGCGAATAACCGGCGTCAAAAAACCGGCGCGTAAAATTAACGCAGCCCATGTATAAACTTTCAAGCGTACGCGGGGTTGGACCTTCACCAATAATAAATTCGGTACTGCCGCCACCGATATCAATGACTAAGTTGCGGCGTTCAGGTAAGGGATGATCTTGATAAACACCGGCATAAATTAACCGTGCTTCTTCAATACCAGAAATAATGTCAATTCGATGGCCTAACGTTTTTTCTGCTAATGCCACAAAGTCTTCGGCTTGATGAGCTTGGCGCAGTGCATTAGTACCGACGACGCGTATACCATCATGTTTAATATTTTGTAAGCGTTGCGCGAAACGCGCTAAACATTCTAAGGCACGTTTTTGTGTGACGGTATCGAGCGTGTGTTCAGCAGTCACGCCGGCGGCGAGCCGAACACTTTCCTTTAAGCTATCGATTACGGTAAGCTGGCCATCATGAGACCGTGTGACGGTCATGTGAAAGCTATTGGAACCTAGATCCACTACTACGATTAATTTGGTTTTATCAAACATTTAGTATCCAATGCATTACTTATATTAAAGAGTTATTGTTTTATTATGCCAGAGCGAGCACAAAAAACCCTTTGTCTTATTAGGCATGCCGAAGCGGTAGAGGCCAGTGTTGATATTCAGCGTAATTTGAGTGCGACCGGACAAGAGAGCATGGCGGCGCTAAACACATGGTTCGCCGCACGTAGTCAAGCGATAGATTATGTTTTGTGTTCGTCATCGATACGCACTCGCCAAACGTGCGCAGCGTTGTTGGCTGGATTTAGCGATATTAACGTGGATTATCGTGCAGACTTGTATTTAGCTAATACAGATCATTTGATAAAAAGCTTACAAGGTTTACCCGCCGCCGCGCATCATGTGATTTTAATTGGTCATAATCCCGGCTTGAGCGATCTTGCCAATGTGTTAGTAAATAAGAGCATGCCTGCATTACCAACGGCGGGTGCAGTTATTTTTCAATTTCAAGGCGCGTGGCCAAATTTATCCGCAGGCGCCGCGTATTTAATCGAGCGCTATACGCCTTGACGTTTGCGACGTTTTTTTGAGAGACCTTTGTTGCTTTTAGCCAAACGAGTTTTTCCGCGTTTTTGGGCAAGCTCGATAAATAATTCCTGACAACCTTTTGTTTCAGCGTCTTTAGGTTGGCGTTGCAGATAATGCCCATCTGCTTGCATCTCCCAGACATTACGCTGATCCGCTAAATTAATATCTAAGATCGTTCGTAAATGTTGAGACAAATGTTCAGGTTCTACCGGCGTTACTACTTCAACGCGTCGTTCTAAATTGCGCATCATTAGATCGGCAGAACCAATATAGTATTCTTCTTGACCATTATTATAAAAATAATAAATCCGCGCGTGTTCTAAAAATCTTCCAACAATACTGATGACATGAATATTATCTGAAATGTCTTTAATCCCAGGACGCAGACGACACGTATCACGCACGATTAACTGCACTGTCACGCCAGCTTGTGAGGCTTGATACAAGGCCTTACAAATATCAATATCTTCCAGCGCATTCATTTTGAATTGAATGGCGGTTTTTTTGCCTTCTTTGGCATGCGCGATTTCGCGATTAATCTTTTTTATTAAATTTTGTTTTAATAAAGTAGGCGCGGGTAATAATTTTCGGTAATCGCGTTTTGGCGTATAACCCGTGGTTAAAAAATTAAATAATTCGCTGACATCATGCGCAATATCCGTATCGCATGTTAATAAACCCACGTCCGTATATAAACGTGCGGTGCCCGCATGGTAATTACCCGTGCCGATGTGCATGTAACGGCGCAAACCTTCTTCCTCTTGGCGTACAACTAAAATAACTTTTGCATGAGTTTTGAGTCCGACCACGCCATAGGTTACGTGGATGCCGGCTTCTTCTAAACTGTTCGCCCAATGAATATTGGCGGCTTCATCAAAGCGCGCTTTTAATTCCATCACTACCGCAACTTGTTTGCCGTTACGCGCGGCGTCAATTAGATATTCAATAATTTTAGTGTCTTTTGACGTGCGATAAATCGTCATCTTAATCGCGCGTACGGCCGGGTCATGGCGCGCTTCTTTCACTAAGCGTTCTACTGATGTGGCAAAACTATCGTAAGGATGATGTAAAAAAATGCCATTGTTTTCGCGAATAGCAGTAAAAATAGATTGATGCGCGCTGAGCAAGGGATGATCTAAAGGATGATGCGGCGTGTCATGTAAATCAGGGCGTTCAATCCCAACCAGCTCCCATAAATCGCGCAAGGCCATCATGTGTTCAGTGTCATAAACATCTTGTTGCTGCAAACCTAATTCGTTAATCAGGAATTGACGTCGTTGTGTGTCCATATTGTGCTCTACAACAATACGTACAATCGGTGCAAATTTGCGATCACGTAATTCGGATTCGATCAATTCTAATAAATCATCGGCATTGGATTCATCACGTTCCGTGTTGGAATTTCGAGTGACGTGAAAACACTCGTAAGCCAGCACTTCCATGCCTGGAAATAAAATATCTAAATTGTTGCCAATAATGTCTTCAAGACGCACGTATTCAACGTAGTTTTGTTGTCTATCTTCTTTTTCTAAAGCGATGAAACGATGAATGCCATTTCCAATCGGTACTTTAACGCGAGCTAATAAAGCTTGTTGGTTTTTTGGATGACGCAGAGTCACCAATAAATTTAACGATAAATTTGAAATAAAAGGGAACGGATGTGCAGGATCAATTGATTGCGGCGTTACTAAGGGGAAAATATTATGAATGTAATAGTCTCGTAATAATGCGCATTTCGATTTTTTTAAATCTTGATAATTCAAAATGCGAATACCCGCATTATGCAAGTCATTAAGAATTTTGGGTAATAATTGAGATTTGCGGGCTTCCAGTGCGCGTACATGTTCAGCGCATTCATCAATTTGTTGTTGCGGATTACGACCGTCAAGGGTGAGCTCTTGTACGCCGGCGCCGACTTGTTCTTTTAAGCCGCCAATGCGTTTCATAAAAAATTCGTCTAGATTAGAACTTACGATGGCGATAAATTTTAATTTTTCCAACAACGGATTGCTGGCAATTTCTGCTTCATGCAAAACACGTTCGTTAAAGCGTAACCACGTCAGTTCGCGATTAAGATATAAAGACGGATCATCTAAGTGAACAGGATCTAAGCTTGCATTGGGCATAAAAGAATCCGCTGGCATTGCCATAAAAACAACTCGGGGTAATAGGGATAGAGGCTACTTTGTAAACACATTATGTTGCAGATTTGTTACAACTCTCTACTAAATTTAGAATCGTGCGTTAGTCAGGCGTAAAGATAAATCGATGGCTTTGATATCTTTGGTCAACGTTCCCATCGAAAGGTAGTTGACGCCGGTTTCAGCAAATAAACGAATATTGTCGCGACGAATATTGCCGGATGCTTCTAAGGGAATTCTGCCGGCGGTGAGTGTCACTGCTTCGCGTAAAGCAGTGGGGGTGAAGTTGTCCAGCAAAATACGATCAGGCTTAGCGCTTAAAGCTGCTTTTAATTCCTCAAACGTTTCAACTTCGACAATTAAGAAAATAGTCGGTGATTGCGCGCGCGCTAAATGAATAGCGGCAGTAATGCTGCCCGCTGCCGTGATATGGTTTTCTTTAATCAGAATGGCATCGTATAAACCATGCCGATGATTTTCGCAGCCACCGCAAGTAACGGCGTATTTTTGTGCAGCCCGTAAACCTGGAATTGTTTTGCGTGTGTCTAACAGCGTGACGTGGGTGCCGGCGATTAAATCAACAAGTTGTCGCGCTTGTGTTGCAGTACCGCTTAATGTTTGTAAAAAATTTAACGCGGTACGTTCAGCCGTTAACAAGCTCGCGGCGGGTCCGCGTAAGCGGGCGACTTGCGTGTTGGCGGATAAGCGATCACTGTCATGAATCAACCATTGCGTTTCAATGCGTGGATCAACTTGCGTAAAGGTTTCGCGTGCCCATTCAATGCCGCTGATAACCGCTTCTTGACGGCAAATAATAGTGGCTTCTGACCACTCGGCGCTGGTTAATAAGCGTGCGGTAACATCGCCACTGCCAATATCTTCAGCTAAAGCGGCGCGGACGTTTTCGCGAATAATATCTAAGTTAGGTAAACGCAAGGCATTCATAGGGACACCGGCAGATGCAAAGTCAGTGTGTGGATTTTATGCCATGGTGAGCGCAATTGTCGCCCTATTAGATACGTCGTTATGACCTAAAGCCGTATAAGTTTTTTAGATTTGCTGGAACAGTGCGGCA
Source organism: Gammaproteobacteria bacterium (assembly GCA_013817245.1). Taxonomy (NCBI): domain Bacteria; kingdom Pseudomonadati; phylum Pseudomonadota; class Gammaproteobacteria; species Gammaproteobacteria bacterium. The sequence goes on along the minus strand of JACDDA010000006.1, from coordinate 98,257 downwards.
ACACGCGTTTGAATAGTGTCACGAATGGCGCGAAATTCATCGTCGCTTAAATGTTTAGGATCGGCCAAACCCCAATCTTCGCGGAATTTGCCACGCAAAAACGGACACGCATCGCCGCAGCCCATGGTGATGACTGCGTCATAAACGATATCGGGAATCTCGTCTAATGATTTAGAGCCTTGCCTCGTCAGATCACTGCCCACTTCTTGCATAAATTGAATGGCGCGCGGATTAATAACGCCAGAAGGCTTCGAACCCGCGCTATAAATAATCACGTCAGCGCGTTGGTGTAAACGCGCAAAACCTTCGGCTATTTGACTGCGGCAACTGTTTTCAACACAAACGAACACGACGTTTTTAGATGTATTCAGTGGCAGCGTGGTTTTCATGCGGGGACCTCATTACAGCAAGCGCCACTGGCGCAGAGGGTTTTACGGGTAATTTTTTGGCAGGCGGGCACCGCCAACAACATGCCTAATATCGGCGCGGTTAAATAAATCCATAAATGTTGAAAATGACCGCTGATTAAAGCGGGACCTAACGATCGTGCAGGATTCATCGATGCGCCCGTTAGCGGGCCTACCAAAAAAGCCGCTAAACCTACTACGCTACCAATTAAGGCCGCACTTTTGATACGTGAAAAATGTTGCTGTATTACATAAAAAATACTCAGCATCAAAATACTGCTAATGACGATTTCTAAGCCAAAGGCTAAGAGTGCTGGATATTTAGGCGTAGGCACCGTAGCGCCTAAAGTGGCATGTTGAAACAGTAAGTGTAATAAGCCGCTGGCAAGTAAAGCGCCGCAACATTGCGCCAACCAATAGTTACCTAGCTTGCGCCACGCCAAATGGCCCGTTAGCGCGAAGACCATGCTAACCGCCGGATTAATATGTGCGCCGGAGAGATGGGCAAAGCTACATATCATAAGGAATACGATTACCGCAAAGGCCAGTGCAATGCCCGCATTGCCCAGTAGACCACCACTGACATCATTAACGATAATGGCGCCCGTGCCGACCAGCACCAGACCAAAGGTTCCGAGTAATTCCGCAAGATAAGCACGCATGTGAGTAATCTATAATCTGAATGTGATAGTTTTATGACATAACCATGAAAGGCTTAGGACAGACTAGGTGAATACGTCTGGAGATACTTAATAGATATGACAAAACTTCTTAACTGTCACGGAATTGTCATTTTCGCTTCATAGAATCAGCCCTGCTAAAAAGGTTCGATGCTGTTGCATCGGGTCTAGCTAGGGTTAACATTAGGGAACGATATCGTATGAATGCTATGAACAATGCAATGAGCGGCAAACGCGTATTGATCGTTGAAGACGAACAAGCGATTCGGGAAATGATTAGTTTTGCCTTGCGCCGTGCAGGTTTGGAGTGTTTAGAAGCTGCCGATGGGCAGCGGGCGCAAGTGCAGCTTGCGGATAAATTGCCCGATGTGATTTTGATGGATTGGATGTTACCCGACGTCAGTGGCATCGAATTAATCCGCCGTTTTAAACGCGATGAATTGACCCGCCAAATTCCGATCATTATGTTGACCGCCCGTGGCGATGAAGACGATAAAGTCCACGGGCTAGATTCAGGTGCCGACGATTATTTAACCAAACCTTTTTCACCCAAAGAACTCGTCGCCCGTATTCGCGCTTTATTACGGCGCATAGAACCTACGGAACAAGGGATTTCCTTGGCGTTTGGCGATTTAGTTTTAGATCCTAGTGCGCATCGAGTCTTAGCGAAAAATAAAGAAATTAACATGGGTCCGACCGAATTTCGTTTACTGCAATTTTTTATGAATCACCCTGATCGTGTTTATAATCGCGCGCAATTGTTAGATCACGTCTGGGGGCGCAATGCCTATGTCGAAGATCGTACCGTCGACGTGCATGTTTTACGCCTACGCAAGCTCTTAAAGCCGTATAATTTCGATGCTTTAATTCAAACGGTACGCGGGTCGGGTTATCGCTTTTCTTTTAAGTGAAAGCAAGATTCAGCTTTACGACGTTAACAACATACTCAACAGCAACGGCTATTACTTATGATCGAATATTGGATTGTCGAACGCTGGCGCATTGTAGTTGCGCTTTTTTTCGCATTGTTATTCGGTTTATTGACAGGATTGTGGAGTTTAGGCTTAGGAGTGGCATCGGCCTTATTGTTGGCCTGGCATTTTTATCAAGCGAAACGCTTATCCCGTTGGTTAGAAAGTGGTGCAGATATTGATCGAGTACCGGATTTTTCAGGCGTATGGGAACAACTGGCGCGTTATGTGTTTCGCATTCAACGTCGACATCAACAACGCAAACAACATCTACGCCAAGTGTTACAACGTTTTCAAGCCACTGCCGCCGCATTACCCGATGCCACGGTTTTATTGCGCAATAATTTAGAAATCGAATGGGCTAATAATACCGCTGAGCAATTACTCGGCATTCGCACGCCGCAAGATTTTGGTCAACGCATTGATAACTTGATTCGTGATCCTGCGTTTCATGAATATATTACCGGTCCTGATACGGAAGAAACCTTGAATTTATTGGCGCCTGTTGATGAACGCATGACCTTAAACATCCGCGTGATTCGGTTTGCTGATGATTCGCGTTTGTTTACTGCGCGTGATGTCAGCACCTTAATGCGCGCGCAAACCATGCGCAAAGATTTTGTGGCCAATGTGTCGCATGAACTACGCACACCGCTGACCGTGATGACAGGCTATCTTGAAACCTTGGCCGATGACGAAAGTTTTGATGAAGAACAACGTCATATTTTGCGTTCGGTGCGTCAACAAGGTTTGCGTTTGCAACACATCGTGCATGATTTATTAGAATTATCTCGCCTTGAAAACGATGGCCGCGCGGCCCCCGAACAACGTGTCCATGTGCCTTCTATATTGGCGAGTTTGCGCGAAGAAGCCCTGCATCTGACAGCCAATACGGGGCATAAACTGACCTGGGACGTGGATGAAAGCCTGTGTCTATTGGGCGCCGACACGGAATTGCGCAGTTTATTATCAAATCTGGTTTACAACGCTATTCGACACACGCCTGCCGATACGGCGGTGCAAGTGCATTGGCATTTGCACGGTGAACAGGGTGCGATTTTTGAAGTGATTGACCAAGGTCCCGGCATTCCGATAGAGCATATACCGCGGTTAACCGAACGTTTTTATCGCGTTGATGCCGGTCGGGCGCGGGATAAAGGCGGTAGTGGCTTGGGTTTATCAATTGTTAAACACGTCGTTGCCCGTCACCAAGCGACTTTTGATATTCACAGCACGGCCGGCGTGGGCAGCCAATTCCGGGTCGTTTTTCCAGCGCATCGGGTCGTGGTGCAACCGCGCTAGGCAGACCTAAAAACCGGTTTTTGTAACAAATCTGTCACATTTAATACATACACTTGTTACGCGGTAAATGGACACTGCCAGCCAGTACGGGAACCTCTAAGTGAGAGACTTTCGCTGCTGTGTAAATGGATGTAAATACTGTTCCCCCGCAGTTTCTTTTGATGCAGTGAAAGTCGCTCTACTTAGTGGTTCTTGTTCTTTCTAATGTCTTTTTTGGAGGTTCTTGTGAAAAAACTATTAACAGCAGTGACAGCGCTTTCGTTGTTGGCCGTTATGTCAACCAGCGCGTTGGCAGCAGCTCGTGATTATGTATTTATTGTTAGCTCTTCAACTGTTTATCCTTTTTCAACAGTCGTTGCTGAAAAATTTGGTAAAAGCAGTGGCTTTAAAACCCCTAAAGTGGAATCACACGGTACCGGTGGTAGTTTGAAATTGTTTTGCGAAGGTGTAGGCGTTGAGTATGCTGATATAGCGAATGCGTCACGTCGTATTAAATTAAGCGAATTCGAAAAATGCCGTGAAAATGGCGTGAAAGATATTATTGAAGTTCCAATTGGTTATGACGGCATTGTAATTGCAAATTCAAAAACCGCTAAACAATGGAACATTAGCTTGAAGGATCTTTATTTGGCATTAGCACGTGAAGTGCCCGATGCAGCCGGCAAAAAAATGATTCCTAATCCCAATAAGTTGTGGAGCGATGTAAACCCAAGCTTGCCTAAAGAAAAAATTGAAGTTATCGGACCGCCGCCTACTTCAGGTACCCGTGATTCTTTCAATGAATTGGCAATCGAAGGCGGCTGCAAAAAAGTTCCTGCAGTGAAAACCCTCATTATCGATAAAAAAGCCTGGGAAAAATCTTGCCGCACGTTGCGTGAAGATGGTCATTACATCGAAGCCGGTGAAAACGATAACTTAATCGTACAAAAATTAGGCGCGAACCCGCATGCTTTAGGCGTGTTTGGTTTTAGTTTCTTAGATCAAAATGCTGACAAGGTTCAGGGTTCTATTATTGATGGTAATGCACCTACTTTTGAAAGTATCGCTTCTGGCAAATATCCTATTGCGCGTCCTATGTTCTTCTATGTGAAGAAAGACCATATCGGTCGTGTACGAGGTTTGTTTGAATACGTTGAAGAGTTCATCAGCGAAAAAGCGATGGGCGAAGAAGGCTACTTAACCGAACGTGGTTTAGTACCGTTGCCAGCTGATAAATACAAAGCTGTAGTGTCTAGTGTTAAAGCTAAAACCAAGCTCTATAGTAAAGAATTGAAATAATTATTTGAAAAATTACGGTGTGAATAACACAGTGCACAAGGATGAGCGATCTAAAAATGACTGGGCGGTGATGAATCGCCCAGTTTTTTAAGTGTTAAAAAGCGATGCAATTTTATAATTCGTTTAGCAATTGTAGATTTGGATAGAAAAACATATGAATACATCAACATTGGTTTTGCTGATTCTCGGCTGCACACTGTTAGCTTATTATTTTGGATTAAAGCGTTCGCTCGCGGTCGTTGGCCCTGGTAAAACGCGCGACTTAGCAGCGTTACCGGGCTATTACGGCCATCTAACCGCATTATGGTGCGCCGTACCTGCGGTGTTGTTTTTGTTGGTTTGGATGGTATTTCAAGATCAAATTATTACTCAATTAGTAGTCCGTGAATTACCTGCGGAACAAGCGCATTTAGACGACGCAAGAATGAGTTTGGTAATTAATGATATTAAAAATGCTGCACAAAGCAGTGTTGAAAATTTATCCAGTTACGAAGAATTTATCCAAGCGGCTGCACAACGTTATAAATCCTTAGTGCAGACGGCTGACGCAGCTAAAGCTGTGTTGGTTTTATTAATTGCAGCGTTGGGCGCCGGTTTAACGTTTAGTCGGATTCGACCGACCTTACGCGCACGCACCCATGTTGAAACCTTTATTAAACTTTTTTTAATTTTAAGTTCAACTATTGCGGTTTTAACGACGTTAGGTATTTTGTTATCGGTTTTATTTGAATCGATTCGCTTTTTCCAAATAGTGCCACTGACTGAATTCTTATTTGGTTTGCAATGGTCACCACAAATGGCGATTCGTGCCGATCAAGAGGGTTCGTCAGGTGCTTTTGGTACCGTGCCGTTGGTGGCAGGTACTTTATTAATTTCATTTATCGCGATGGTGGTTGCAGTCCCTGTTGGATTAATGTCGGCAATTTATTTGGCAGAGTATGCCGATAAGCGTGTGCGTACTTATGTAAAACCATTAATCGAAGTGTTGGCCGGTATTCCTACCGTGGTGTACGGTTTTTTTGCAGTGTTAGTTGTTGCTCCGCTGTTTCGTAGTTGGGGTACATCGATGGGATTAGATGTGTCATCGGAAAGTGCGCTAGCCGCAGGCGTGGTCATGGGGATTATGATTATTCCGTTTGTTTCATCATTATCAGATGACGTGATAAATGCAGTGCCGCAATCATTACGCGATGGCGCGTATGCGTTGGGTTCTACTCGTTCAGAAACGATACGCCAAGTGGTATTGCCCGCGGCCTTACCCGGTGTGATGGGCGGTATTTTGTTAGCGGCTTCGCGAGCGATTGGTGAAACCATGATTGTAGTAATGGCCGCTGGTCTATCGGCAAAACTAACCGCGAATCCATTGGAATCGGTAACCACGGTGACAGTGCAGATTGTGACGTTGTTAGTAGGTGATCAAGAATTTGATAGTCCGAAAACCTTAGCGGCATTTGCCTTAGGTTTGTTGTTGTTCTTTATTACTTTGTGTTTGAATATATTTGCATTACATATAGTGAAGAAATATCGGGAGCAGTATGAGTAATAAAATTAAAAATACCGCAGAACGCGTCGAAGCGAGTTTGAAAAAACGCTATCGTTCTGAACGACGCTTCCGTTTTTTAGGTTTATTGTCGATTATTTTAGCTTTAGGTTTTTTAGCGACTTTATTGACGTCTATAGTCAGTAGCGGTTTGCCTGCGTTTTATCAAACCTACATTAAGCTAGATATCGTTTTTGATGCGGCTACCTTAGGTATTAATGATGTCAATGATAAAGCAGCTGTTCAACAAGCTGATTTTCAAGGCGTGATTAGAGAAGCGTTACGGAATAAATTTCCGGAGGCTACTGATAGAGCAGCAAAAAGACAGCTTAATAGCATGGTCAGTACAGGTGCTTCTTATAAATTAAGCGATCAATTTCTAGATAATCCACAATGGTTAAACACGCAAAAAAGTATTTGGATATTGGCTGATGATGACGTCGACACCTATCATAAAGGTTTGATGGACACGACGGGCGCTGAAGCTGATCGTCGTTTAAATGATAATCAATTAACGTGGTTAAAACAGTTAGAACAAGAAAATGCTATTGAAGCCCGCTTTAACTGGACCTTATTTACTGCCGGTGATTCGCGCGATCCAGAATTAGCAGGCATTAAAGGCGCGTTAATTGGTTCTTTGTATACGATTTTAGTGACCTTGTTGTTGGCATTCCCCATTGGTATTGCGGCCGCAATTTATTTGGAAGAATTTGCGCCTAAAAATATTTGGACTGACATGATTGAAGTCAATATCAATAATCTTGCTGCAGTGCCTTCTGTCGTATTCGGTTTATTGGGTCTAGCGGTATTTTTAAATTTCTTTGGCATGCCGCGCTCGGTGCCGTTAGTGGGCGGTATTGTGTTGGCGTTGGTGACATTGCCGACGATTATTATCGCCGGTCGTGCTGCAATTAAATCCGTACCACCTTCTATTCGAGAAGCAGCACTCGGTATTGGTGCATCAAAGATGCAAGTTGTTACGCATCACGTATTACCGTTAGCAATGCCAGGCATGTTAACTGGCGCCATTATTGGTGTTGCCCATGCGTTAGGTGAAACAGCACCGTTGTTAATGATTGGTATGGTCGCTTTTATTGTTGATATTCCTACTGATCCATTGTCAGCAGCAACCGTGTTGCCGGTACAAATTTATTTGTGGTCTGATAGTCCAGAACGAGGTTTTGTGGCATTGACCTCGGCGGCGATTATGGTTTTGTTGGCTTTTTTAGTAACGATGAATTTATTCGCGGTCTTATTACGTAAAAGATTTGAGCGCCGTTGGTAAGCCTTTTGATACGATGTTAGATGAGGAATAAAATATGAGCACAGTAGCATCAAGTGCCTTTGATATAGGTGAGAGCAAAATGAGTGATTTTTCTGGTGGTCAAGATATTGCGTTTGAGGGCACAGTCGGTGACATTACCGCCGCTAATCCGCGTATGGTGATCCGTGATGTCAATGTGTATTACGGCGAAAAACAAGCTATTCAAAATGTCAGTTTGGATATTGGCGCGAATCAAGTGATTGCGATGATTGGCCCATCAGGTTGCGGCAAATCAACTTTTTTACGTTGCTTAAATCGCATGAATGATACGATTGATAGCTGTCGTGTGACCGGTAAAATTGAATTAGATGGCCAAGATATTCATGATAAAAAATTAGATGTAGTACCGTTGCGCGCCCGCATCGGTATGGTCTTCCAAAAACCGAATCCTTTTCCTAAATCAATTTATGACAATGTTGCTTATGGTCCCCGCATTCATGGTTTAGCAGAACACAAAGCAGAACTAGATGAAATTGTGACGACGTCGTTGGAAAGAGCGGGTTTATGGAATGAAGTTAAAGATCGTTTAGATCAAGCCGGCACGGGTTTGTCAGGTGGTCAACAACAACGTTTATGTATTGCGCGCACCATTGCAGTTAGTCCTGATGTGATTTTAATGGATGAACCTTGTTCGGCATTAGATCCTATTGCCACTGCTAAAATTGAAGAGTTGATGACCGAGTTACGGCAGAACTACACCATTGCGATTGTGACGCATTCTATGCAACAAGCCGCACGTGTATCGCAACGCACAGCCTACTTTCATATGGGACGTTTAATTGAAGTAGGTACAACGTCTGATATTTTCACGAATCCATCGCATAAATTAACAGAAGATTATATTACGGGCCGTTTTGGTTAAAACCATTTCGATTGTAACCGTCACTACAGTTTAAGGGATACGTTTATGAATAAATTAGGCGGACATACTTCGCATCAGTTCGAACAAGACATGGAAATGGTACGCAATAAAGTACTCGCGATGGGTGGCTTGGTAGAAAAACAAGTGGCCGATGGTTTAAAGGCATTAATTGATAGTGATGGCGCTTTAGGCGGTATCGTGGCGGCGTCTGATTTTAAAGTAAATGCTATGGAAGTAGAGATTGATGAACTGTGCACAAAAGTTATTGCACTGCGTCAGCCTGCGGCGAGTGATTTGCGTGCAATCGTTGCGATATTAAAAACGATTACTGATTTAGAACGTATTGGTGATGAAGCTGAAAAAATTGGACGTTTTTCAGTAGAGTTAGCCACTACAGATCGTGCACCTGGTTATTTTACGCAGCTTAAACATCTGGGTCATCACGTGCGTAAAGAATTGCACGATGCGTTAGATGCCTTTGCGCGTATGGACGATGTACAAGCGGTACGTGTGGCCGCAGAAGACGAGGCTGTGAATACTGAGTTTGAAGGCTTAATGCGTCAGTTAATTACTTATATGATGGAAGATCCGCGTTCGATTCGTCATGTGTTACAAGTGATGTGGTGCGCTCGCGCTTTAGAGCGTATTGGCGATCACGCCAAGAACATTTGTGAATATGTAATTTTTATGGTGAAAGGTAAAGACGTGCGTCACGTTAGCTTGGAACAAATTGAAGCAGTTGTACACGGCCGTTCTTAATTTTTATAAATATTATAATTATTAATTTTTAGATAAATTTTAATATTACGCCCGCAGCTTGCGGGCGTTTTTATTTCTTGGCGGTCATTAATAAATATTCTAATAAAGCTTTTTGTGCATGTAGACGATTTTCGGCTTCATCCCACACCACGCTTTGTTTTCCATCAATCACGTCAGCCGCTACTTCTTCGCCGCGATGCGCCGGTAAACAATGCATGAATAAAGCATCGGGGTGAGCGGTGGCCATTACGTCGCTAGTGACTTGATACTGTTTAAAAGCTTGTTCGCGGATTGCTTTTTCATTTTCACTGCCCATACTGGCCCAGACATCGGTTACCACTAAGTCTGCATTATGCGCAGCAATAAATGGATCGTGACTCAGGTTAATACGATTTTTTGCAATCGCTTGTATCGCCGATGAGGGTTCATAACCCGCGGGGCAAGCAATGTTGAGCGTAAAACCAAATTGATGCGCAGCGTTAATATAAGAGTTGCACATATTATTGCCGTCACCAATCCATGCCACAGTTTTGTCTTTAATGCTGCCGCGGTGTTCGCGATAGGTTTGTAAATCTGCGAGCAATTGGCAGGGATGAAATAAATCCGTTAAACCATTAATCACAGGTACGGTTGAATGCGCGGCCAGTTGCTCTGCAGTTTTATGTGCAAAGGTGCGAATCATGATGATATCCACCATGCGTGATAACACGCGTGCAGTATCAGCGATCGGTTCGCCACGACCGAGTTGAGTATGTTCGGGTGCTAAAAATATGGCTTGGCCGCCCAGTTGAATCATGCCGGCTTCAAAAGAAATCCGCGTGCGCGTAGAGGCTTTTTCGAAAATCATGCCTAATACTTTTTGCGGTAACGGTGTATGACTTTTACCTTGATGTTGCCACTGTTTTAATTCGATTGCGCGATTCAGTAAGTCATCTAATGTTTGAGGACTTAAATCTAATAAACTTAAAAAATGTTGTACCGGCATGCTGAATTCCTTACGCAGGATGCTGAGTTAAATAATCATTGACCAGTGCAACTACTTGTTCTGCGATCTCATCAGCTGCTTGATCAGTCAAAATATAAGGTGGTAATAAACGAATCACACGACCCGCCGTTACATTAATTAATAATTTGCGAGCTAACGCGAGCGTAACTAATTCAGGACAATCGCGATCCAGTTCAATGCCGAGCATTAAACCTTTACCTTGAATTCGGGTGACGCGCGGTTGTTGTGCAAAAGCCTTTTGAAAATAACGGAGCATGCGTTCGCCTAAACTTTTAGTACGAACAATCAAACTTTCGTTTTCAATAGTTTCAATCACTGCTAACGCCGCGCGTGCAGCTAAAGGGTTGCCGCCAAACGTCGTGCCATGACTACCGGCTTGTAATTGTTCAGCCGCAACACCGCGCGCTAAACATGCGCCGATCGGCACACCATTACCTAACGCTTTAGCGATAGTCATGACATCGGGTAAAATATTATCGTGTTGAAACGCAAACCATTGTCCGGTGCGTCCTATACCGCTTTGAATTTCATCTAACATTAGCAACCACTGACGTTGATCGCATAATTCACGCAAACGTTTTAAATAATGTGTTTGGGGAACACGAATGCCACCTTCGCCTTGAATGGGTTCTACTAAAACGGCGACGATGTTGGAATCTTGTAAGGCTTCTAACGCCGCTATATCGTCATACGCAACGCGTAAAAACCCTGGGACTAAAGGTCCAAAACCTTCTTGCGCTTTTGGATTGGCCGTCGCGGTGAGTGTCGCTAAGGTACGACCATGAAACGCACCCTCCATGACAACAATCACGGGCGCCGTAATATTGCGTTGATGCGCGTAACGACGTGCGATTTTAATCGCCGTTTCATTCGCTTCTGCGCCTGAGTTACAAAAAAATACTTTATCTAAACCACTTAACTGACAGAGTTTGTTGGCTAATGCGCTTTGCAAAGGAATTTCATACAAGTTTGATGAATGTAATAAACGACCCGCTTGTTCGCAGATAGCGTGACTAATAGCAGGATGCGCATGACCTAAAGCACATACTGCGATGCCGCCGAGCGCATCTAAATAACGCTGACCTTCGGTATCGTACAGCCAGACATTTTCACCATGACTGAACGCCACGGGGAGCCGTTTATAAGTAGGCATTACACTGTCATCCTGCATTAACTTAACCTAGAAAATAAAAACGGCAGCGGAAGGCTGCCGAGAACGTCCATTATAACAACTCGATGCTAAAAAACATCAGCCAGCATTGTTTCGTAGTTTTTATGTATTAAGGCGTATTCAGGCAAATAACGCGGATTTTTAGCTAGAAAAAATGAAGCCCGCAGTGCGGGCTTCAGAGTAGTACCAATTAAATTTACAGCGTTTAGAAAGGTAAGCCGTGGAATTGGCTGGTCATGCACAATAACATCGGGATCGATAATAAAACGTTGGTGCGTGAAGCCATTGCCGCGACTTTGCGAGCGGTCGCTTTTTGCGCATCGGTTGCAGGCACGATACCGAGAATTTTCTTTTGGTTTGGCCAAATTAAAACCCATACGTTAAATAACATGATGGTGCCTAACCAAGCGCCCAAACCAATAATGCGCCAGCCTTCAACAAAAGTGAACGCTGCGGTTACACCGCTACCAGGACCCGCATGCATAGCTTCTAATGCCATTGCGCCGGTTAACCAGGTCACAACAGCTGACCAACGGAACCATAATAAAGCGCGGGGTGCGACGTATTTGCTAATAGCAGCAGGGCCAGGTGTACCGTCAGCCGTGGCTTGTGCCATGGCGGGGGTTTGCACGAAATTGAAGTAATACAATAAACCGATCCAGGTAATGCCGGCTAAGACATGGAACCATACGGCTAAAGACCACAGATTGAATTTGACGAGTGTATCGCCCGCGGGGGTGTGCAATACCAGCCAAGCCAATGCGGCAGCGATAAAGCCTGAAACGATGGTACCTAGAATCGAATTTAATGGATTCATGATGTCCTCTTATAAGTGAAGTGTCGGTGTGAAGTGTGGGGGTTAAGTGCGGCTAAGTGTATTGGCTTGGCTGTAGGCTTGCAATAAAACTTGCGGGTAAAAAGTCGTGGTTAGGGCTGGCTATTTTGTCCTTGTATTAGCTATGGGTATTCTTTGTCTGGATGAAATGAAATTTTTATTGTGTGTAGAACAGGTGAATTTATTGCGCAGAACCCGCTAAAATGCCGGTCTCGATAGTATTGATGAATGAGGTGAGTGCGATGGATGATGTCATGGCGCGTATTAAAGAACAGGTCGAAACGAATTCGATCATTCTTTATATGAAAGGAACGCCGCAATTTCCTATGTGTGGTTTTTCTAGTCGCACAGTGGATGCATTAAAACAATGCGGCAAAGAATTTGCGTATGTGAATATTTTGCTCGATCAAGACATTCGTGCGAATTTGCCGAAGTATTCGGATTGGCCTACATTTCCGCAGTTATATGTTAACGGTGAATTAGTGGGCGGCTGCGATATTGTGACGGATATGTTTCAAACCGGCGAATTGCAAAAATTATTAGCGACTGTTAACAAATCGTAAATCGTTAATTGTCAGGTTCATTAGTGAGTTCCGCACCTAGTTCCGAAATGGGATCTTCAGCCAATTGGCTGAGTAACGGCGGATAAACATGATTCCAACGATTAATAATATTACAAAATAACGCCGCTGTTTGTGTTGCATCATAAACAGCGGAATGTGCTTCTTTGTTATCCCACGTTAAGCCTGCTGCTTCCACCGCGCGTGCTAATACCGTTTGACCGTATGCCATACCTGCTAACGAAACCGTATCAAACTGACTAAACAAATGAAACGGATTACGTTTTATCGCGTTGCGTTCTACCGCTTTATTTAAAAAGCCTAAATCAAAAAAAGCATTGTGTCCGACCAAAATTGCGCGATTACAACGTTGGTCGCGTAACGCACGACGAATCGGTTGAAAAATATGTTGCAGCGCATCTTTTTCGGGCATCGCCATGCGCAAAGGACTAAACGGTTTAATGCCGGTAATTTCTAAAGCTTTGGGTTCAATGTTTGCGTTAGGAAAAGGTTCTACATGAGCGGAAATCGTTTCTGCGGGAAACAATTGGCCTTGTTCATTAATGTCGAGAATAATGGCTGCGATTTCGAGCAAGGCATCGGTTTCTTTATTAAAGCCACCGGTTTCAACATCGACGACCACCGGCAAAAAGCCGCGAAAGCGTTGTGCAATACGATAAGGTCGCGCAATATCATTCATGAGAAATAATCAGTAAGCAAAGCGCGATTGTAGAGAATTGCGGGCACACCGACCAGTTATTTGCGCATAACTAAGTCGGTGTGTAACAAAAATATAATTTAATAACTACGACGCGGCGCACCGTAGTTCATATCTTTAACATCAAACGGCGGCGTGCGACCGACCAGCTCTTCTATTAAACCGAGTTCTAGATCCGTGTGATTAATCATTGGTGCGGGTTTAATGCGTTCGCCTTTTGCACCTTTCGCTAAAATATAACGGGGTGAGTCATGACGTTGAGCGTTGATTATAATTTCACTGCTAGGGTCTTGAATTGAACTCAGCATTGTTTTCCCATAACAAGTACATAAATAGGTTTGTTCGGGATCCGCTTCCATATATACGCCCGTGCCACGAATACCAATAGTGGCGATGGTAGACGATAATGCTAAACGTTCTTTTGGATCGCGTTTACCAAACACCGATAAAATTTTGCCGGAGACTAAACGCATTTGATTTAAAATAAACTCAGTGCCGTTTAAATGTAATTCACTGTCAGCGCGCATAATAAAAGCATCTTTACCGACTACAAAAACGATACCGCTTTTGGGTCCGGTTTTAATAACATCATTGGCTTTAATTAAAGTGTCATAACCAACCGTTGAACCGTTAACGTGCACAGTGCCTTGTAGATTAAAAATAGATTTGTTATTCGGCATGCGATAAGGTTTTTTACCGAAGAGATCCGCCGCGGCTAAATTGCTCCAGCTAAGTGGCATACTGGCAAATGCGCCGATGGTTAACATGCGTACTAAAAAAGCGCGACGCATTTCAAATTCAAGATCATCATGCGTATTCATGGGTTAGTCCTTTAGGGAGATGTGCTTCAAGTATAGGCTTAGCAAATGCGCAAAAGCCATCGTAAAAAGTGGCTTCTATTGCACTTGGTTCACAGTTTTGAATGATTTTTCAGTTAGAATGCACGCAAGCGAGAGTCCCGATCAAGTCCCGTTAAATTTCTTGCAAGCAGGAAGCAACGCAGGCCCATTTTAGGTGTCGTTATGTTGTCGAGTCAGCGAATCATTTTTTGTCGTCAGTTTGTAATCAGCAGCGCACTCATTTTCTTGAGCGGTATTGCAAGCTTGGGAAATAGCCAGGCAGGTGATATTAATTTTAATAGCGCGCTTAATTATCAGTATGATAATAATTTAGGTAATACTGCAGAAGATAGTTGGCGGATTAAAGATCAATTTACTACTGTAGATGTAGGCGTGGCGCAGGCTTGGTCATTTTCACCTGCGAATGCATTAATAATGAAGCTTGATTATCAGCAACGCTGGTTTAATGAATATACAGGCTTAGATAAACAAGAACTTACTTTTGGTTTAGAGCAACGTTTTCAATTAGCACGCGGTTTTACGCAACCCATTTATTCAATAAAATTCAGTGGTGGTAAACGCGATGTGGCTACTGACAATCGCGATGCCGATTTTGCGCGTTTAGGTTTTGTTATGAATCAGCGTTTTACCGATCGTATTAATGCCGTGTTTGGCTTAGATGGCGAGACTGTTAATGCGCAAGGTGATACGGCTCCCGATGCGGTGATTGCACAATTTGTACAAGAATTAGGCGCGGGTGTGGATTCGGCTAATGCCATTATTAAAAAACAAAAAGTTATTTATGACACCAATCAAGCGCGTTTTTTTGCGCACGCTGATTACAATCTGCAAGCGAATTGGGTTGTGTATGCAGATTATAGTTATAACAAAGGCCACATCGTATCTTCTCGTAAACCACCGGAAAGTTGTGAAGCGGCCTGTCATGATGCAGCGTACGCTGGCACGGGGTTGCGTTCTTATAAAGTGCGTGGCTACGCTAATAAATTAGGTATTGGCACTAATTACGCATTAGGAAAACATCATTCTGTTGATGTGTTTGTTGATTATATGCAAACGGCTACTGTTCAAAATAAAGAATATTCGCGTGGCAGTGTTGGCGTGTCGTATTTTTGGGGCTTCTAATATTTCCCTAAT
Organism: Gammaproteobacteria bacterium; assembly: GCA_013817245.1. Classification (NCBI taxonomy): domain Bacteria; kingdom Pseudomonadati; phylum Pseudomonadota; class Gammaproteobacteria; species Gammaproteobacteria bacterium. Next base: position 82,850 of record JACDDA010000006.1, on the reverse strand, counting down.
GTTTCCCTAATGTTTCCCTAATGTTTTCCTAATGTTTTCCTAATATTTTGTGGATGAGTTAATACTATGCAATTACGTTATAGCGCCGTATCACCGTATGCGCGCAAAGTTTGTTGTTTAGCGATGGCGACGGGTTTGTGGTCACGCATCACCCCGTTATTAACGAATCCTTGGGATGAAAGCACAGATTTGTCGCGTGATAATCCTTTAGGAAAAATCCCCGTATTAATTTTGGAAGACCGTAGCAGTTTATATGACTCTCGCGTGATTTGTGAATATCTAGATAGTCTGCATCAAGAACACAAATGGTTTCCGCAAGATGCAACCGCGCGGTGGTCGGCCTTACGTTACCAAGCGTTGGGCGATGGGATTGCCGATGCGGCGGTGCAATGCGTTATAGAAAATCGTCGACCATTAAGCCAGCAATCACCGCAGTGGCGGGATCGACAATTAGCGGCAATGCAGCGCGCCATTCAAACCATAGAATTGCAGTGTGAGGAATTGCAAAATGCACAACATATCGGCGCATTAGCCATCGTCTGCGCGTTGGGTTATTGGGATTTTCGTTTACCCGAAATTGATTGGCGTGGGCAGGCGCCTCAATTAGCGCAGTATTATGCGAGTTGGTCGCAACACGCTTGGTGGCTGGCAACGATGCCAGAGTGATGCCAAAGTGATCCCAAAGTAATTCGGCATGAAGCATTTTTTAAGCGCCTTTAGCTAACCAATTTATACATATTTTCTTTCCTTCCTGAACGGCAATAGCGCGATCTTCTGCGCGCTGACACTATATATATGTAGCCTGATAACTCCTTCCCGTTACCCTAATGTTTTTTATACACGGCGGTACCAGTCGGCGCTGCGTTAGCGCATTGTTTGCCATCTATATGCTTTATTAATGTTATATTCTTGCGTATGTTCACATCGATGTTATAAGCGAAATAAATTAAATCCTGCTGGCGCTGTTAGTGCGCCATATTCATGAGGCCAGCATGCACGTTCATATTTTGGGTATTTGTGGCACGTTCATGGGTGGTATCGCTCAGCTCGCGCGTGCGCAAGGTCATACGGTTACCGGTTGTGATCAAAATGTTTATCCGCCGATGAGCACACAATTAGCCGCGGCCGGTATTGACGTTATCGAAGGTTATGATCCGCAGCAATTAACGCAGTGGGGACGACCAGATTGCATCGTGATTGGTAATGCTATGTCACGCGGCAATGTTTTAGTAGAAGCAATATTGAATAGCGACATACCGTATACCTCTGGCCCGCAATGGTTAGCCGAAAATGTTTTGCAAGGTCGTTGGGTTTTAGCGGTGGCCGGCACGCACGGCAAAACCACGACCAGTAGTATTTTGGCGTGGATCCTAGAATACGCAGGTATGCAACCGGGTTTTTTAATTGGCGGCGTTGCGGAAAATTTTGGTATTTCGGCGCGGTTAGGCAGCACGCCTTTTTTTGTAATCGAAGCCGATGAATACGACACTGCGTTTTTTGATAAACGTTCCAAGTTTGTGCATTACCATCCGCGCACTTTGATTTTGAATAACCTCGAATTTGATCACGCCGATATTTTTGAAAATCTCGCGGCCATCCAACAGCAATTTAATCATCTGATTCGCACCGTACCCAGTAACGGTCAAATTATTGTTAATGCGCAGGATCAAGCATTAGCAGATACCTTAGCAAAAGGTTGTTGGAGTCAGCGTGTGAGTTTTGGTGCAAGTGCGACGGCTGATTGGCAGATGCAAGTAAATGAAAATAATGATTTTACAGTGCAAGCGATAAATCAACCGGCGCAGCCAATATATCCAGTACAGTGGTCATTATTAGGTGAACACAATCGTTTAAATACCCTGGCAGCGATTGCCGCGGCACAACATGTTGGCGTGCCGGTAAATGTATCCGTAGCGGCATTAGCAGAATTTATTGGCATTAAACGGCGCATGGAAATTCGTGGGACTGTTAATGAAATTACCGTGTACGATGATTTCGCGCATCATCCCACTGCGATTCGCACAACATTACAAGGCTTGCGCGACAAAGTCGGAAACGCGCGCATTATTGCCGTGTTAGAGCCGCGTTCAAACACCATGCGCATGGGCATACATAAAGACACGTTAATTGCATCGTTGGCAATAGCGGATGATGTTTGGTTATATTTGCCACCGAATACAGACTGGGCGTTGAGTGGTGCGGAACGCGTCAATATTCGTAATAATATTGATGATATTGTTAAAGAGTTGCCGAATAAATTAAAAGCGGGCGATCATGTGTTAGTCATGAGCAATGGTGGTTTTGGTAATATCCATGCGCGTTTATTAGATGCTTTATAAATTTATTTTGCGCAATAATGTTTATAAGCAAAAGTGAAAAATATGGACGATAAAAAAATCGGCAAATCTGCACAGACCGCTAGCGCAGAAATTGCGACTTTAGCGCACGGTGATGCGAAAGTATTAGAATTAACTCAACAACGTTTGCAAGTCTTTAAAGCGCCTAAAAAAGTCGGCAAATACGACATTAAAGAAAAGCTCGGTCAGGGCACTTGCGGCATTGTGTATAAAGGTTACGATCCTTTTGTGCAGCGCGAAGTCGCGATAAAAATCGCCCTCAGCGAGCCTTCATTAAAACCTGACACTACGCGTAAAATCCAACGTGATTTTTTTGTTGAAGCGCATGCCGCAGGTAAGTTGCAACATCCGCATATCGTGGCTTTGTATGACGCAGGTATTGAAGCAGATATCAGCTACATTGTTATGGAATATATTGAAGGCGAAAGTTTATTAGAGTATTGCCGCAGTGCGCGTAAACGCCTGACACCGGAACAAGTTATTGAATGCATGTACAAATGCTGCAAAGCCTTAGATTTTTCGCATAAACAAGGCGTCATTCATCGCGACATTAAACCCAGCAATATCATGTTGCGCAAAGATGGCGATACTAAATTAATGGATTTTAGTATTGCCGAAGTAACGCAATCATTAGTATTTAAACCGGATTCCGTAATAGGCTCACCGAGCTACATGGCACCCGAGCAAATCCGCAAACAAGATATTGGCCCCGCGAGTGATTTGTATTCTCTGGGCGCAGTGATGTTTCAACTGTTAACCGGTGAACGACCTTTTAAATCAGAAGATTTAACCGGCGTGTTCCGCGAAATTTTGTATCAAGAGGCACCCAAAGTAAAAGATTTATGCCCCGAGTTGCCGCCCATTATTTCTGACATCGTTGAAAAAGCGTTACGTAAAAATCCGCAAGAACGTTTTCAAACAGGTAATGAGTTTGCTGCACAATTAATGGCGGCGCATGATCGGCTGCGATTTACTGAACGCAAAATATCTAAACGCGAAAATCGTGATGCTTTGAAAAATTTACAATTTTTTGATGGTTTCTCCGACAGTGAAATTGATGAAATCATGACGGCCAGCACCATGCTGCGTTTTGATGCCGATAGTGTCATTATTCAAGAAGGGGATATTGATGCTTCTTTCTATATACTCGTGCGCGGTGATGCCGAAGTGCGCAAAGCTAAAACGTTGATTGATACTTTGCATCAAGGTGACTGTTTTGGTGAAATCGGGTTTTTAATGGCGAGCAAACGAACTGCTTCGATTGTTGCTAAAAATGAAGTGCTCGTATTAAAAGTGAATGCAGCGGCTATGGATACGGTTTCTAAAGATTGTCAGTTGCATTACTACAAAGTATTTACTGAAACGCTTATTTATCGACTCGCGTTAACCAGCGCGCGACTTTCCGCAAAAAATTAAAGCGATCCTCATGAATAATATAATACAACAAATACCAAAAACGATTGCCTTAGCGATGACAGGCGCATCGGGTGCGCAATATGGTTTGCGTTTATTAGAATGTTTATTGCGCGATGGTCATCAAGTTTATTTGATGTTATCGCAACCCGCGCAAGTCGTGATTGGTATGGAGACGGATTTAAAATTACCCAGTCGTCCGCGTGAAATAGAACGTTTTTTCACAGAGCATTATTCAGCTGCGCAGGGACAGCTTGCAGTTTTTGATCGTAACCAATGGACGGCGCCAGTTGCAAGTGGTTCAGGTGCAGCGGATGCGATGGTGGTGTGTCCTTGTACAACCGGCACGATGGCCGCTATTGCAAACGGTTATAGCGATAATTTAATTCATCGCGCAGGTGATGTGATGTTAAAGGAACGAAAACCGTTAATCTTGGTCGTACGAGAAACGCCGCTGTCATTAATTCATATCGATAATATGCACAAACTAACATTAGCAGGTGCGGTGATTATGCCGCCCGCACCGGGTTTTTATAATCGGCCCACGACGATAGATGAATTAATTGATTTTATGGTCGCGAAAATTTTGGATCAGTTACACATAACGCAACATATAGCCCCACGTTGGGGACATGCTGATATAGAAGAGAGTGCTGAGGAGCAATAAGTATGACGGATAAAATTGAAAAAACTGACGCAGAATGGCAGGCCGAATTAAATCCAGAACAATATCAAGTCGCACGCTGTCATGGTACCGAGCGCGCCTTCACAGGCGAGTATTGGGATAATAAAAAAGACGGTCAATATCGCTGCGTGTGTTGCGATGCTATTTTGTTTTCGTCGGATACAAAGTTTGATTCTGGCACTGGCTGGCCAAGTTTTTTTGCGCCCGCCGATAACAAGGCGTTAATTGTTAAAGTTGATAGTAGTCATGGCATGCGCCGTGAAGAAGTGTTGTGCGCACGTTGTGATGCGCATTTAGGTCATGTGTTTTCTGATGGCCCGCAACCCACCGGTTTGCGATATTGCATTAACTCTGCATCATTAGATTTTAAAGCCGACTCTTAAAAGGCATAAATGCAATGAATGATTTTGTAACAGTCTATGACATAAGCCAAGCGGGTTATGTTGACCAATATCAAGCGCTGCTAGTGTTCGTTTCATTATTATTGGTCAGTATTATTTTGTTGTATAAAACAGCAAAAGATGTAGAAGATCGGTTGTTCCGGTATGTGGGCGTTAGCGTATTTTTGCTCATTGCTGTGTCGTACGGAGCATATCAATATCCTTTTTATAAATCTTACCAGCATTTAAAAATCGAATTAGAAGCAGGCCGCGCTAATCAATTTGCTGGCATTGTTTGGCGTTTAGGTGAAACGCAGAGCTTTAGTTTTTTTGATACCGCAGAGGAACGTTTTCGTTACTCGCCGTTAGTGATGCCGCATCGTTTAGGTTTTCAGGCAAAGTATTTTAATATTCAAAAAGGTTATCTTGTGCAAGTGGCTACTGTGGATGAAGTTATTGTGCGTTTAGCCGTGCACAAAAACCATTTTGAAAAATGACCCAATCTTTTATTGATTTACCTTTGTTTCCTTTGCACGCGCTGATTTTCCCCGGCGGTTTATTGCCCTTGCGTATTTTTGAGCCGCGCTATGTGGATATGATGAGTCGCTGCATGCGTGAGAATCAACCCTTCGGTATTTGCGCTATTGCTGCCGGTAAAGAAATAGTTGATGAATCGGGGCAAGTGGCCACGCCTCATCGTGTGGGGACCTTGGTTAATATTATTGACTTTAAATCTTTGCCCGATGGTTTGTTAGGAATCTTAGTGCAAGGTCAGCAAAAATTTGAAATTAACAGTACGCGTATTAATCATGATAATTTGTTGCTCGGCAATATCACATTATTAGCGACGGAGTCAGCGCAAACGATTCATCCGCAACACCAACATTTGGTGGAGTTATTGCAACGTGCTTGGCCAGATTGGATGCAGCACTACGGTGAAACGATGATGCAATATATTAAACCCGATTTTCAAGATGCAGGTTGGGTGAGTGCACGCTTAGCAGAAATGTTGCCGCTGCGTTTAGATGTGAAACAAGCCTTGTTATTAACCGATGATTCGCAAGAACGCATGGCAGTATTAGATGCGGCGATGGCACAACTGACGGTTGAATTAGGCGAAACAATGAGCGAAGAACTGGATGAAGTGGCTGCTAGAGTAAAAATTCATTAGTCGTAACGATTAAGCATCCAATTCAAAATAGGGCGCTTGAGTCCAACCCATGGGTTTTGCAATTAAGCTAATGGGAAATAAAGTAGTCATGCTATTTAATTTGCTGGCCGCCAAATTATAAGCCCACTGTGCATTTCGAAATTCATTATCAATTTTCCACCATTGTTCATAAAATACGGCGTGCGCTGACGCAGTGCGTAGGTCTTCATTATGAATAATAGGTGAAGATAATTCGTAAAGACGAGTTTCTAAAGCGGCGCGTTTGCGAATTTGAGAAAGTTCGAGCGTGCGCACGTTCTGTAGTAATGTTAATTCTTTTTCCAATAATTCCGTGTTGATGGCATATTGTTTGGCAATCAAGTTTAATTGTTCTAATAAGGGCAAACGTTTTTTGAGGCTTTCATCTAAGGCCTGCCAGTGCGATAAGGTGCGAACCCGGGTTTGATGCAGCACGCGAGATTGAAATGCAAATAAAGCCAATAATAAAGCTGTAATAAAAAACCACATAATCAGCCTGTTTGTTGTGCGCTAAGTTTTAGGCCGACAATGCCTGCAACAATAAATAGAATGCTCAGCACTCTTAAAAAAGTAGCGGCTTCTTGGAATAAAATGATACCTACCGCTGCACTACCTACTGCGCCAATCGCCGTCCACACCGCGTAAGCAGTACCGATGGGGATATGTTTAATGGCCATGGCTAATAAATAAAAACTCAACAGTGATGAGACTGCAAATAAAATCGAGGGCCACAACCGCGTGAAGCCCTCGCTATATTTAAGCGCTAACAACCAGACGATTTCTAAAGCGCCTGCGGTCAATAATAACCACCATGATTTTTGCATGAAAATTATTTTATTCTTTGGTTTTGTGAATAACTAAAGTGCCGGCTAATTTGTCATGCCAGCCTTGTTTGCGTGTGTCCCAACCTACCCAGAAAAATCCCAAAAACAACACGACGGTTGAAAGTAGGTAGCTGAAATAACGACCAACGTTTTGCGCGGTAGAAGGTTTTCCTAGCGTTTTCGCATCAACAATTTTTAAACCTAATACCATCTTGCCGGGTGTGGCTTGTTTGAGTTCCCAAAATATCAGCACGAGTACCACAAAGCCTAAATTTAACATCAGGTCATAGGAAGAAAACATGACGGCCGGACGTTCGATGCTCATGCCTACGATAGATAATATTATCACGAAGATAAAGGTATCAATTAATGAAGCTAATGCGCGTATCCAAAATCCTGCATAGCGAGGTGTTTCTATTTGATCAGTCATGACATTGTCTCTTATAGTGTTTTTAGTAAAACTTTCGAATTACGCTGATAGTTATACAGCGCGCGTTTTTTCATGGGTAATGCTTGAATGTCGGTCGGCACAAAACCATGTTCGCGGAACCAATGTGCGGTATGCGTGGTGAGCGCAAATAATTGTTTTAAACCTAATTGTTGCGCATGTGATTCCAGCGCCATAAACAATGCTTTGCCGCGTTCGGCACCTGCATAATCGGCATGCACAACGATACAGGCGAGTTCACCCATTTTTTCTTCTATATAAGGATACAGTGCCGCGCAACCAATGATCATCCCATCGCGTTCAATGACGGTGAAACGATTAATTTCTAGTTCTAATTGTTCGCGCGAACGCCGCACCAAAATACCGTCGGCTTCTAATGGTTGAATCAATTCTAGAATACCGCCGACATCTTGAATGCTGGCATTCCGTAATTCTTCGTATTTTTCATTAGTGACTAAAGTGCCGACGCCATCGCGCGTAAAAAATTCTTGCAGCATCACGCCATCTTGTTTGCGATTCAGCAAATGCACGCGCGCGACACCTGCTTGACACGCTTGACTGGCCAGTTGTAAATAATACTGAGTGCGCACATCTTGTTTGGCTTGGCTTACTAACTGTTGCACTTCTTTCAAGGTTAATTGCCGTAATGGCTGACGATTCTTATGCAGTGCGTGATCTTCAAGCAATAAAACTAATTTGTCGGCACACAAACTTGCTGCGGTTGCTTGCGCGATGTCCTCATAACGCAGATTAAACACTTCGCCCGTCGATGAATAACCCAGCGGTGATAATAAAACGATGTAACCGTTATCTAATAAATTGCTGATCGCTTCGTGATCAATGCGGCGAATTTCACCGGTGTGACAAAAGTCTATACCGTTACGTACGCCATACGGTTTAGCGATGACATAATTGCCGGAAGCGGTGCGCAACTGACTGCCAGCCATGGGCGTGTTGATTAAACCCATTGATAAACGCGCTTCAATTTCTAAACGTGTCTCACCAATCGCTTGTTTTATTAAGGGTAATGCAGCGTCATCGGTAATGCGTAAATCATCGGCGTATTGTGGCACCAGACCGTGTTCGTTTAAGCGTTGATCAATTTGTGGACGTGCGCCATGCACCAACACTAAACGAATGCCTAAGCTGTGCAGCAATGCAATGTCATTCACCATGGCGCTGAATTCGGTTGATTGCACCGCTTCGCCAGTAAAACAAATTACAAAAGTTTTGCCGCGATGCGCATTGATATAGGGCGCAGCGCTGCGGAACCAGTGAATATGCGGCAAGCTGTTTTGGCTTTTGCTCATGATGTGCTCAATAATTCGTACGGTAAGAGGGTGATTCTAACGAAGCTGGCTTTTATGTGCCAATACAAAACCGTTGAATCAACTGACGCAATTGATCAATGCAGGGATTTAGGTTTTGCAAACGAAGATATTCATTCGGTTGATGCGCAACCGCAATATCACCGGGGCCGAGAATCACCACATCCATACCCATTTGTTGGAAATAGGGCGCTTCAGTGCCAAAGGCTACCGACATCGCGTCGTGTCCGGTTAATTGCTCAACCGCTTTGACTAACGCGGAATCCGCCGATGTTTCCATCGCCGGTAAACCTTCGAATAAAGGTTCGCAATGAATAGTGAATGGCGTGTTCTCTAATGCGAGCGTCGCATGTTGATAAATCAAAGCGCGTGTTTCATCAATCGCCATGCCGGGCAATAAACGCACATCAATATCCAATGCGCAATGACCGCAAATGCGATTCGGATTATCGCCGCCGTGAATGTGGCCAAAGTTTAGCGTCGGCGTCGTTACTTCAAACCCCGGATGTTGATACTGTTTGGCGAGTTGTTCGCGTAATTGCTGTAAGGCTTGTAATACCTTTAACACGCCATCAATTGCGTTATGACCTAACGCAGGATCACTGGCATGCCCCGTTTTTCCGATCACGGCAATCCGTTCCATCAACACACCTTTGTGCATGCGAATCGGTTTTAATCCGGTAGGTTCACCAATCACCGCATAACGTGCGCGTGGTTTACCACTGTCGAGCAACGCACGTGCGCCACACATACTGCTTTCTTCATCTGCCGTCGCTAACACAATCAATGGCGCTTTTAGTTGCTGTGTATCCATCTCGCGCAGCGCTTCTAAAATCAGCGCAAAAAAACTTTTCATATCGGACGTACCCAAACCATACCAACGTTGATCACGTTCCGTTAGTTGAAAAGGATTTTGTTGCCACAGCTGCTCATCAAACGGCACCGTATCCGTATGACCGGCTAACACCAAACCATTATCACCTTGGCCTTTCACCGCAATTAAATTGTATTTACCCGGATAACCCGCAATCGCTTGAATCTCGGTTTTAAAACCTGCGGTACGAAACCACATATCCAGCAACTCAACCACACTTTGGTTACTGCTGTCATATTCCGGCAACACACTGCTCACCGACGGTTTTGCGATCAGTTGTTGCACCAAGGTTTTTAAATCTGGCAAATCAAACGCTATCGAATTGCTCATAAAATATCCATGTAGAGGGTAAGCATGCTGTCAAGTTAAAAGTATAACGGGTTCAGCAAAATAACGAACAGCATTGTTGCTTTTTAAGGGTGGCCACGTGTATGTTCAGCGCTGTTGTCGTGCGACAAATGCAAACTCACCTTAATTATTGAGATTATCAGATGTTTGAAATTGATTGGCAAAACTGGATTAACCAATATGGATATTGGGCGATTTTCCTCGGCGTTATGTTTGAAGGCGAAATAGTTTTATTCATCGCCGCTTTTATGGCAGCGCAAGGTTATTTCAACATACAGTACGTGGGCGCTATTGCTTTTATAGCCACGATTATTGCGATTCAAGCACTTTATCACGTCGGAGATTATCAAGGCCGCACGTGGATTAACCAACACATAATTCAGCAAAGTCGTTGGCAAAAACCCATTAGCATAGTGTCTGGTTGGCTGCACAAACATCAATATATATTAATGCTAGGTTTTCGTTTCATGATTGGTTGCCGTGCTATCACCCCCTTAATGATTGGCGCCGCCGGTATTCCCGCACTGCGCTTTACGCTCTTTAATGTTATCGGTGGTTTGATATGGAGCATTGCCGTCACCGCGTTAGGGTTTTGGGCGGGTGAATTTATGCGCGAAATGTTACAGCGGTTTCATATTAATCCTTGGTTGATGGCAGCAGGTCTATTAATAATTATTTTAATGGCAGGATGGATTGTGTATCGGAAAATTGCTTCTCTAAATAAAGACGATACTCCCTAGATTTTTTATAAAAAACAGAGGCTATAAAATGAACATCATTAAAGAAACCCAAGCTTGGTTAAGTCGCGAAAATCATGGTTTCATAATTATCGTTAGCTTATTACAAGCTTTAGGTTTGTTATGGGTGAAATATGCAGATGATTCTGAAGGATTAAAAAATCTTCCTGAATACGTCATTACTTTTTTGTATGCATGGCTCAGCATAGTCCCGACGGTGGTGATGCTGAGTTTGTTGCGTTTAGAAAAAAATAAGGCTGCAATCGCCGCGTTAGTGTACGGATTAATTTTTGCTGGCATGATGTTTATCGACGCTAGTCGATATATTGATGGCGTTAATGATTTTTACGGAAATAGTTTTATTTTTTCTTGCCTTTCCGTATTAAGTATTGCTGCTTTTGTTTTAATTGGTCTGTTGTGGGCTAATCCTACATTTTCGCGACGAATGCCGCAGTGGCCGGATTTGTGTGAACAAAGCGTAGGAGTCGCCAGCTTATTAGCGTCCGTATTGTTTTTGGAGTTAATTAGTTGGGGTGTGTTGTGGTTATGGGCTTCATTGTTTGAAATTGTAAAAATAAGCTTTTTTAAAGATCTATTTTTTGATTATAACTTCGCGATTGTATTTTGTTGTGTATTTGGTGCTGTCCTGCTGATTGTTCTGCGTCAAGTAAAACTACACGAAGAGTTGATTGATAAAGTGTTTGCTTTTTCGGGTCGCGTATTGAGTCCTGTTTTGGCATTGCTTAGCTTAACGTTTGTTGTCGTTTTACCTTTTACTGGTTTAGAGCCTTTATGGGAAACCAAAACGGCGGCCGCAACTATGTTATGGCTGATAGTTTTATCCATTACATTTTTTAACTTAGCCGAACGCAATCAGTTAGCTGCAACAGGGTGGCGCAAATTAGTTCGTAATCTTTCATGGTTAGGTTTGTTGGCATTGCCGATTTATTGCGGGCTTGCTGCTTATGCCGTGTATCTGCGCATTAACCAATATGGTTGGACGCTTGATCGTTTATGGGGTGTTTGGGTTTGTATTGCAGCCAGTTTATTTGCTTTAAGTTATGCAATATTGGCTGCGCGATATGGCGTGCACTGGAATCGTTTCTTAAAACCCGCCAATTATATGTTGAGTTTAGTATTGTTGGTGTTGCTAATAGCGCCTTATACGCCCGCAGTAAATTTTTATGCCATTTCAGCGCATAGTCAGGCGCAGCGTATTTTGAAGAATCCCGTGGAACCTACCATTGAAGAATTGCGTTATCTGCGTTTTAATTTAGGTAGAGCGGGCGTTAAACAATTAGAGAAATTAAAAATATTTTACGAAAAAAAAGGTTCTGCATCGTTGGTAATTGATATTGATCGCTTATTAAAGCAAAAAAAGCGAGAAGTGGAAGATGCGGCGAAGGACAGTGAAATAGAAGATTATATTACGCTGATTCCTGTTAACCAGGCGATCCCTGAAGATTTTCGACAATATCTTGAAACAAAAGAAATAGACTTAATGAATAGGTGTTTGGAAGCGGGTAATAAGTGTTATTTGTTTAATATTAATATGGACAACTATCCTGATAGTGAATGGGTGCTGTTAAAAGATTATTACTATAATACCAACGGTTATGTTTTTTCTTTTAACACCAAAAATTCTGAGTGGTCTCAGATTGCGAGCCTAACAAAGAGCAGCGGTTGTGCGAAAAATTTACGAGACTCTTTAATGAAAGGGGAATATCAAGCCGTGCCAGCGATGTTTAAAACTCTCAAGATAGGTAATCTTGAGTACCAAGCTAGCTTTGCAACAAAAGATTGTAATGATTAGGTTTTGTTGAAATTAAACATACAGCCACTGGGATTTTCGCAGTGGCTGTTTTTTATTTACGAATTCTCTGCGCGATATCGTCGGGAGCTATAAATAAATAACGTTTTCCGTCTTTTGTTTTGGTGAGTAATTTCAATTCTTCGGCCATGAATAACAAATCTTTTCTAGCAATGTCATATGAAATGCCGTGTGAGCGTTGATGTTCTTCTATGACATAAGCAAAGCGTGGATGCTTTAATGCATGTCGTAATAAAGCAAGCTGTCGAAAATTAAGCCGGTTTTTTAGTCGTATATTTTGTGTCAGTATTTGCTCAGCGGCGTTAATGTCTTGCATTTTAGTGCGTAAGAATTCATGTAGCGCGGCAATAGCTTGATGAATAACATCTAATTGATGGATTAAAAAATAGGTGAGGTCGTTATCGTCAGTTTCTGTATGTAAATAGGCTTTGCCATATTGTGCGGGACTTTGTTTGATAATGCCGGATATGGAAATGAACTCAGCTAACCAATAACCTTGCCGCACCATTGCCCAATAAAATATTGCACGTGCGGTTCTGCCATTACCATCACAAAAAGGATGGTCGTATCCCAGCATAAAATGCAGTGTAATTGCTTTTATTACGGGATGTAAAAAAATATCTGGCGTCGCCGATTGTAAAACATCGGTATTGGCAAAATCGCATAGGGCTTGCAGGCGCTTAGGTAATTCGTCGGCGTGTGGTGGTTGATGCAGTATTATCTGACTAGCGTTATCAACGACATTAATATCTTCATTTGCTAAACGAAAACGGCCGCTTTGATCTTCTGTGTCCAGCGTGTTTTTTGTCAGGATTCGGTGTAATTCAAAAATCATTGATGGCGTTAAAAGATCGTTTTTAGATTCGCGAATAAAATGCATCGCTTGATAGTTATTAAAAATCATGTGCTCGCTTTTATTAGTCGGCGTGCGCGCTTGCCGAATCATTTCTTTGGCAACATTTTGTGTGGTCGATGCGCCTTCTAGTTGGCTGGAGTTAATCGCCTCTTCAATCAAACCGCGAATCAGATACGTTGTACGCGTTTCTGAATCTGTAATGGCTTTTTCTGCTTGGATGGAACCTGCTGCGTGTCGATCTAAGTAATGGAGTTCTTGTTGGATAACCGCGGGTAGACAATAGCGAAACTTATGTCCGTGTTTGTTGTGCAGAGACAAGGATTTATAGTTGTTACGCCTAGCTATTTTAATGCCTAGCCAGCATTGTTCCGCCGTCAAATCCGCGGGTACTGGTAAGTGTCGAAATTTATCCCAATGCAGATAACGGCCTTGCGCATCTACTTCGCTGAATTCATTGAGCAAGCGGCTGATGAGTGCAGGGTCTTGGCTCATAACCTCCTGCAATAAATGTTCAAAAGGGGGCGGATCTACCGGCAGTTGCATGGTCAATACTCTAGGAAAAACAATGAATTATAAGCGATCATGAGTCTCTCATACTTGTTTTTTAAAAACAAGTATGAGAGTTGTGGTACGTGGAGAGGACTTAAGGAGGGTAAAACTAAAGCTCTAAATCTTTATCGGTCACCGCACCTTCCGATGCTGAGCCTACTAATGCTGCGTATTTCGCTAATACGCCGTGGGTATAACGAGGTTTCGGTTGTTTCCACGCTTTTTTGCGCGCTTTGAGTTCTTTTTCCGATACGTTTAACAGCAGGCTACGCTTAGTCGAGTCGATGGTGATCTCGTCATCGTTTTGCACCAGCGCTAATGGCCCACCGGTATACGCTTCGGGTGTGATGTGTCCAACAACGAAACCATGGCTACCGCCAGAAAAACGGCCGTCGGTAATTAAAGCAACGTCGCCACCCAATCCCCGACCCATGATCGCGGCGGTGGGCGATAACATTTCGCGCATACCAGGGCCACCTTTGGGGCCTTCGTAACGCACGACCACGACATGACCTTTTTTAATTTTGCCGGCCAGAATCGCTTGCAGAGCTTTTTCTTCAGAATCGAAAACTTTGGCTTTGCCGGTGAAGGCCAGGCCTTCTTTGCCAGAGATTTTGGCAACGGCACCTTCGGGCGCCAAATTACCGCGCAAAATGACCAAGTGACTGTTGGGTTTGATGGGATTGTCCAAACTGCGCACCACGTCTTGACCGGCCGGATAAGGCTGTACGTCTTTGAGATTTTCTCGCAAGGTTTTGCCGGTGACAGTCATGCAGTCGCCGTGTAACAAACCGGCATCCAGCAGCATTTTCATCAAGGGCTGAATGCCGCCAATTTTGATCAGCTCGGACATCATGTATTTACCGCTGGGGCGCAGATCCGCCAGTACCGGGACTTTTTTACCGATGCGGGTGAAATCATCAAGCTGTAATTTAACGCCGCAAGCATGCGCCATCGCCAATAAATGCAACACGGCATTGGTAGAACCACCCAAGCTGATGATGACGGTGATGGCATTTTCAAAGGCCTTCTTGGTCATGATGTCGCGGGGTTTGAGGTCGAGCTTCAGTAAATTCACGACCGCAACGCCTGCGGCGCGACTATCGTTGAGTTTGTCTTGAGACACCGCATTTTGCGCCGAGCTATTCGGCAAACTCATGCCCAAGGCTTCAATGCCAGAGGCCATCGTGTTCGCGGTGTACATGCCGCCGCAAGAACCCGCGCCTGGAATCGCTTCGTGTTCGATTTCTTTTACTTCTTTGATTTCGATAGTTTTGTTGGCGAATGCGCCGACCACTTCAAACGTGGAAACCACGTCGATATTTTTACCATTATGTACGCCGGGCAAAATCGTACCGCCGTAAACAAAAACCGCCGGGCGATTTAAACGCGCCAGCGCGATCAAGCAACCGGGCATATTTTTATCGCAGCCACCAAACGCGACGACGCCATCAAAACCTTGGCCGGCCACAACCGTTTCAATTGAATCCGCGATCACTTCACGCGATACCAGCGAATACTTCATGCCTTCAGTGCCCATCGAAATGCCGTCTGACACCGTGATGGTATTAAAAATAACGCCTTTGCCACCGGCCGTATCCGCACCCGCGCACGCTGCATCAGCAAGTTTATTAATGTGCATATTGCACGGCGTCACCATACTCCACGTTGACGCAATACCCACCTGCGGTTTTTCAAAATCCGCATCGGTGAAACCCACCGGATGCAACATCGCGCGACTCGGCAGACGCTCAATACCATCCACCACTTGTGAAGAAAATTTGCGAATATCAGATTTAGATTTACCGGATTTTTTGCTCATGAGAATACCTACGTGTTGCAGATCAAGAGCGCGCATTAAACCAAGCTAACATGAGCAACACAAGACGTTTTGAATTAAAGCAGCGCGATTCTGCCCGTCATCTGTGCAATAAAACTGTCACATCAGCGGCAGCAAAATGACCGCGCAGACAAGCAGCTTATTTATGCCAATACTTTTTGTATCCAGATAGAAATATCTACCACTTCTTCCGCGCACACCGAATGCGGCATCGGATACGTTTTATATTGCGGCCTATAACCCATCGCGCTTAAAGACTTCACACTTTTTTGTCCCAACAACTCCGGCACCACTGGATCTTGCGTACCATGACAAATCAAAATATCCAACGCGAGATCCGCATTTTTTCGCACTACCGAATCCGCAGTAGGAAAATAAGTTGAAAGGGCTAACAAACCACCTAACTTATGCGGATACGTTAACGCCGCGTGATAATTCACCGCACCGCCTTGCGAAAAACCCGCAAGAATAATTCGCTGACTCGCAACACCGCGTTTAATCTCACGATCAATCAAACCATGCACCGCATCAGCAGATGCGATTAATTGTTTTTCATTGAGCTTGCGCTCCACGTTCATTTCTAAAATGTCATACCACGCCGGCATTACATAACCATTATTAATCGTCACCGGAATCGACGGCGCATTTGGAAACACAAAACGAATCGGCAGCGTTTTCGGCAAACGCAACTCTGGCACAATCGCTTCGAAGTCATGACCATCTGCGCCGAGACCATGCAACCAAATAATAGATGCAGTTGCGGTGGTTGCGGGTTCTAATGTAATACAAGGTAAATCGGGCATGGATTGTTGGCCTGTGTGATAAATTTAACTAACTATTTTTTGATTATATCTTTTAATGTATTAAGTGCAGCGTGTTTTCTGTAAAAGCATTCTATTAGCCGGTTGCGCACCGGCGGGCGGTTACTTTCTTGTCGCGACAAGAAAGTAACCAAAGAAGCGCTCCCCGATGTCTCGCTGCGCGTAAACAACACGCGCAGTTCCTTCGTATTGCAGCGCTTGTAACGGGTCGTTCCGACGCGACGTCCTTGTCGCGGCGGAACTAAAACAAACATCCTGTTTGTTTTCCCCTACAAGCACCGCAATACTCAGCGAGCCATAAGGGGGATGTTACTTTGTTTAAACTCACGAAATTGATAAGCATTTGAGATGTTGAAAATATCATTGTATTAAAACAAAGGAACGATACCCCGTTATGACACGTCGAGGCATGTTTAAAGGCTAGCGACACATGAACAGGGATGTTCATGTGAGCCGATCGCAACACGATGTTACGTTGAGGCGACGCGTGAGCCTTTAAAGATGACGAGGGAATACGAGAATGAAGTTTTGTTTCATTCTCGTACGTGGCATCGGGGGAGTATTTTTTGGTGACTTTTTGTTACGACAAAAAGTTACTCGCTGTAGTCGCGTAGCGACGAGCGAAACGCTTCTGCTTTTATAAGAATATTCAAATTGTTGTTACGACCGCAGATTTTTGCTCCTGCAAAATCTGCATTCATGCCATCCCTGGCAGTCAAAGTTGCTCGCCTAAGACTTTGATTTACGCCTCCATACTTCCGGCGGACGAGCGAAACGCTTATGTTTTTAAAAGATGCGGCGCAATGTACCCTACGGGTATTTCACGCTGCGCTTATTGCGCCCTACAACTACAAAAGCTTCAAAGTATTATTTTCTATTTTTAAATCACTATCACCATTCAAAAATTTTAATGCCGCATCGCCCGCGACGTGGCGTGGCCAGCCAGTGAGTAATGCGACATCACGTGCGCCCATCGCGAGTTGTAATAAATCATTGCGGCTGGCTAATGCGCCGGGTGCGATGTCGTGTTCTGCTGCGAGCATGCGCACGATGGCCATGAGTGCATCGGCGATCGCTTCTTGTGCAACGCTGGCTTGTGGTGATTTTTCTAATTGCGGCCAAACTTCTTTTGGTTCTGCGAGTGCTTGCGTAACTAAATTTAAAAGCGTGTCGCCATAACGTTGTAATTTGCTGGGTTCTAAACCACGTAAACGTGCGAAGTCGGCGACGGTGCGGGGTTTGATACGCGCAATGTCTAATAAGACTTCATCACTAATTAACCATTTGCGCGGTTTATTTTCTTGTTGTGCAATATTTTCACGCCATGCGGCTAAATATTTTAACGCATTAATTTCTACGCCGCGCAGGCGATTAACTTGTTTGATGCGCTGCCATAAATTTTCTGGATGAACTTCGTAACGTTGAATGTCGCTTAAAGCCGCGAAGTCTTCGTGTAGCCACGCATGTCGGCCACGTTTTTCAAGATCGGCGATCAACATCGGATAAATTTGCGCAAGATAACGTACGTCATCAGCGGCGTATTCGATTTGTGCTTCGCTTAACGGCCGCTTTGACCAATCAGTACGTGTTTGTGATTTGTCGACGATCACGCCGAGCAATTTTTCAACTAAGTTGGCATAGCCAATTTGTTCACCAAAACCTAATAGTGCTGCCGCTTGTTGTGTATCAAACATGGGTGCAGGCATGCGTTTGAAACGATAATAAAATATTTCCATGTCTTGGCTGGCGGCGTGCACCACTTTAATAATGTTAGGATTAAATAATAAATTTTCTAATCCGCTTAAATCGTCAAACGCTTGCGTATCAATGACGGCGCTGTGTTCGGCGTTGCCAATTTGAATTAAACACAATTCGGGATAATAGGTTTTTTCACGGACAAATTCGGTGTCGATAGTGATCCACGATGAAGTGTTGAGCAGTTGCGCGAAGGTGGTTAATTCGGCGGCGGAGGTGATGAGTTGCGTCATGAGCGTTCGCTTATGGTGAAGTGGGTGGTGAAGTGTGATTAACTGTTTAATAGTTCGCGCAATGAATCTAAACGCGAATTACCGCGCGCGATTTTTTCTTCAGGCGCGATGTCGGCGGTTTTACCTAACCATTCAATTTCGTCTAGTGGTAATTCTTCAAGAAAGCGGCTGGGTTCGCAGCTCATCAGTTCGCCTTGGCGTTTGCGATTGCCAGCGTAAGTGATGGTGAGCGTGCGTTGTGCGCGCGTAATGCCTACGTATAACAAACGGCGTTCTTCTTCTAAGCCTTGGGTGTTTTCGCTATCTGCTTGCGTGTGACTATGATGCGGTAACACGCCATCTTCCATGCCGACTAAAAACACGTGTGGAAATTCTAAGCCTTTAGCCGCATGCAGCGTCATGAGTTGTACGGAATCTTCATCTTGGGTTTGTTCGTTACGTTCGATGATGTCCATCAACGATAATTTATTCACCAAGGCTTCTAGTGTTAAAGGTTCGTCTGCGCGTTTGCAAAGATTGTGGATCCAGTCTAATAAGTCTTGCACGTTTTTCATGCGCGCTTCGGCGGTGGGTTTGTCTTTCGATACGCTCAATAACCAATCGCTGTATTCAATGTCTTCCACTAGTCGACAAATTAATTTATGCGCATCTTGGTGTTCAGTGGCTAAACGAAATTCACGAATGCTATCGGTGAAGCCCGCCAGGCGCCCATACGCGGCGCTGCCTAATACATGACGCGCACCGTTGTGTTCTGCCGCAACGCCGAGTGAGCTGTGTAACTCACGAGAAAAATGGCCGAGTTTTTCTAAAGTACCCGCGCCGATTTCGCGACGCGGTGTGTTGATGACGCGCAAAAATGCAGCATCGTCATCGGGGTTAGTAATGATGCGCAAATACGCGATGATGTCTTTGATTTCTGCGCGTTCAAAAAAGGCCGTGCCGCCGCTGACTTTGTAAGGTAAATCATGCAAGCGTAAGCAAGCTTCAAACGGCCGTGATTGATGATTGCCGCGATACAAAATGGCGATGTCGCGATTGCGGCAGCGTGTTTGAAATTTTAAATGCAAAATTTCGCTGATGACACGTTCGGCTTCTTCATCTGCTGTGGCGTTGGGTAACACGCGAATGGGATCACCGTAACCTAATTCACTCCAGAGTTTTTTCTCAAAGGTGTGTGGATTGTTGGCGATGACGTGATTGGCGCATTTTAAAATGCGTCCCATCGAACGATAGTTTTGTTCGAGTTTGATAATTTTTAAATCGGGATAATCTTCCGTTAAACGTTGGAGATTTTCCGGGCGCGCACCACGCCATGCGTAGATGGATTGATCGTCATCACCGACGGCGGTGAGTTTTGCGTAGGGGCCGATCAGTAATTGCACTAATGCGTATTGCACGGCGTTGGTATCTTGGTATTCATCAACTAATAAATGCCGAATGCTGCCTTGCCAGCGATCCAATACTTCGCCTTGTTCGCGCAACACGCGCACCGGTTGCAATAATAAGTCATCAAAATCCACCGCGTTATACGCGACTAATTGACGTTGATAACGGGCATAGAGTTTTGCCAGCGACATGGCTTGTGCATCGGCGGCGTCGACCAGTGCGGCTTCGGGAAAAATCAGATCATTTTTTAAACGTGAAATCGCCCAGCAGGCATTTTGTGCATCGCCGATATAACCTTCGTGACTTTCTTTGATGAGTTCTTGCAAAATGGTTTGTGCGTCGGTCGCGTCAAAAATACTGAAGCGCGCTTTATAACCCGCAGGTTTGTATTCGCGTTGTAGAATAGTCAGACCCAAGGTATGGAACGTCGAAATGCTGAGGCCTTTGGGCGTTTTACCGCTAAGACGTTTACTAATTCGCTGGCGCATTTCATGCGCGGCTTTGTTGGTGAAGGTCACAGCGACAATGCGCGCCGGATCAATCTGCCTATCATTAATAAGGTGGGCGATTTTTTCGGTGATGACGCGGGTTTTACCGCTGCCCGCACCCGCAAGCACCAATAAATGCTGGTCGGTGGTTTGTACTGCGGCGTGTTGTTGGGGATTGAGGCTGCTCATCGCGTGGGCATTGTACTGATGGTGGTGAAAATCACACGCTTGATTTTTAGAGTGACTTAAAATGACAGGTGGAGATAGGGCTTGATGTTTTCCATAACAGATGATCATTGGTTGCAAGGTGCACGGCGAGTCGAATCGCCGAATGCCGATCTGCGGCCGCGGCCGCACACGGGCTTGGCGTGTGAGATGGATTTGATTGTTTTACACAACATCAGCCTGCCGGCAGGGGTATTTGGTAGTCCTTATATTGATCAATTATTTACCAATCAATTGGATTTTAACGCGCATCCGAGTTTTGCCGAGCTGCGGGGTTTAGAAGTGTCGTCGCATTTATTGATTCGGCGTAGCGGCGAAATCGTCCAATACGTGGCGTTTGATCGGCGTGCTTGGCATGCCGGCAAGTCGAATTATCAAGGTCGTGAGCGCTGCAATGATTTTTCGATCGGCATTGAGTTGGAAGGTACCGATACGCTGCCGTATGAAGACGTTCAATATACGCAACTCGTCGCTGTCGTCGACAGCTTGATAAAACGCTATCCCAGTTTAAGTTTTACCGGCATTACCGGCCATTCAGATATTGCGCCGGGTCGCAAAACCGATCCGGGTGAGGCCTTTGATTGGACCAGATTTCAGCTAGGACTTGCAGGCCGTCGCCAAGCTGTTTAAGGTAGCGCCCTATTGCAAATCCCGGTCTTCGTGCCGGTTGTCTTAGCGTTTTTTTAGGACTTATCATGAATCTGATCGTGATCGTGCTTAGCCTCCTGTTGGAGCGAGGTTTAGGGCATTACCAACATTTACGTCGCTTAGCTTGGCTGGGTGGGTATCGTCGTTTTGTGTTCAGTTTTATTCCCCGTAAAAAACGCAATGGTATTGGCGCCGTGCTCGCACTCTTATTGCCTATATTTATTACTATGTTGGTGATCCAAATTACGCTGTGGGCGTGGTTTGGTTTATTAGCGTATGGTTTGTTTGCCTTAGTGTTGGGCGTGGTCGTGGTGACCTACTGTTTAGGGCCGGAAATTTTTAATGAATTAGTCGATGACTATTTATATGCGCGTGAACGTGTTGATGTTAATCGTACGCGCAGCGTGGGCGAAATATTATTAGGCAAAAGTGTGCCTGATTCTTTGTTGGAACAAGATCGTGCGATTGCATTAGCCGTATTTAGAGAATGCAACACGCGCATTTTTGGCGTGTTGTTTTGGTATTTGGTATTAGGGCCAGCCGGTGCTTTGTTGTTCCGCGTGAGCGCGGCCATCATGCATGAAGCGCGTCGTGAACAAAGTAATTTACAAGCAGCGGCGCAAAAGATTTTTGGCTTATTGGGTTGGATTCCTGCGCGCATCACGGCCATGGGCTTTTTCTTGGCCGGTAGTTTTGAAGATGCTGTTGATGGCTGGCGGCGTGCGCGTGTCGGTGATCAAGATTGGCATCAACAAAATGAGCGCTTGTTAGCCAAAACTGGCGCTGCTGCTATGCAACATGAAGTTGAAGACATTGTGTTAGATGATGAAACCACCGATGAAGAAACTTTGTACTGGGTGCGTGCTGCACGTGGCTTAGTATTACGCACCTTAGTTGTATGGTTGGTGGGTATTGCCTTGATGACCTTGGGTGGTTGGACGGGTTGGGGCTTTAAATAAATAATCTCGAATAGCGCTGTGGTGATGGATGACAGCGCTGTTCTGTTATCACAACGCTGTTATCGCAATACTAGGATGACTGTTCTGCTGGTTCAACTGCGCTAATTAATTCTTCTTTGCCATAAAACTTCACGCCCCGCGCAATAATGTCACGATCATTTTCTTTGCGCCATTTGTTGGTGTCGCGCAAAGAATAAATGCAGCCGCAATATTCTTGTTGATAAAACTGCTCACGTTTCGACAACTCAATCATGCGTTGCGCGCCGCCGTCTTTGCGCCAGTTATAAGTCCAATAATCCAGCAATGGATAACGCACGGCAGCACGTTCACCGCTGCCATTAATTTGATTCATATCTTTCCAACGTGAAATTCCTAAACTGCTGGTGAATACTTTGAAACCATGTTCATGCGCATATAAAGCGGTACGTTCAAAACGCATATCAAAACAAGCCGTGCAGCGCTCGCCGCGTTCGGGTTCCCATTCCAAACCTTTGACGCGTTCGAACCAATTATCGGTGTCGTAATCGGCATCAATAAACGGAATATCAAAACGTTCGGCGTAACGAATATTTTCTTGTTTGCGCAATTCATATTCTGCGCTGGGGTGAATGTTTGGATTGTAGAAAAAAATGGTTAATTGCAAGCCCGCCGCACGCATGGCATCCATGACTTCACCAGCACACGGAGCGCAACAAGAATGCAGTAACACATTGGTTTCGCCATTCGGCGGAA
Organism: Gammaproteobacteria bacterium; assembly: GCA_013817245.1. NCBI lineage: Bacteria > Pseudomonadati > Pseudomonadota > Gammaproteobacteria > Gammaproteobacteria bacterium. The sequence continues at coordinate 59,944 of JACDDA010000006.1, read as the reverse complement.
TCAAGTGAGGGCGTTCGTAGTTGTCCAGTGAATAAGGATTGTTATTGCTCATGGGATTATCGTTTGGGTTGCAAGACAAGAACGGCAAGTTTAGTCAGGCCCAAGCTTAGATGCCAGTCCGATGAGGTCTTTTTATAGGCTTTTTTGAGGCATAATGCGCCCCATCCGATTATTTCGTGTCCGAGGACCGTTTCATGGCCAGTCTTTTTTTGAGCACCGCAATTGCCGCCGCGCGCGCGGCACAGCAAGTGATCAATCATTATTATCAATCGAATTTACAAGTGACGATCAAATCCGATCAAAGCCCCGTGACGATTGCCGATGTTGAATCGGAAAAAGTCATCAAGTCCATCATTCATGCGGCGTTCCCCGATCATGGTTTTTACGGTGAAGAAACCGGCCAAGAAAATATGCAGGCGGATTATTTATGGTTGATTGATCCCATTGATGGCACTAAAAGTTTTGTGCGTCGTTATCCGATGTTTTCTACGCAGATTGCATTGATGCACAAAGGTGAATTAATTTTAGGCGTGTCAAATGCGCCTGCCTTTGGCGAAATGGCGTGGGCCGAAAAGGGCACAGGCGCTTATTTAAATGGTGCGCCGATTCGCGTCAGTGACGTACGCGCGATTAAGAACGCAACACTATCAACCGGCAACATCGCAACCTTAGCGCGATCGCCCAGTTGGGGACGTTTAGGTCAATTAATTAATCAAGTGCATCGCATTCGCGGTTATGGCGATTTTTTGCATTACCATTTATTAGCAGCGGGCAAAATTGATTTAGTCGTTGAATCAGATGTGAATATTTTAGACATTGCCGCGCTCAGCGTAATTATAAAAGAAGCCGGTGGCGTGTTTACCGATCTTGAAGGTCAAGCGTTGAATTTAGCTACGCGCAGTGTATTAAGTAGTAATAGCGTCGCGTTACATCGTGAAGTGTTGGCGCGGTTAAATTTTAAACCGGTTTGAATTAGCGGATTCAAACGATAACTACTGTTGTTAAAGTTTAAAAGCGAAAGCGTTCTCTTATTTTAGCGTTCAGCGCAAAGGCTTACTGTTCATTCGCCCAGTCGACATTACGTACAAATATCGTATTTGCAGACTCAAGGTTTTGGGTAACATCTTTACTGCACTGGAGGTTGATGCGCTTGCCAGCACTTGTAAATACACCAACGCCACTTGATATCTCTACTTCTTCTCGTGGAACCCCGTCAATTTTGCTCACCTCTGTCCAATAAACTTCGTACTTATTGCTTCCAACGTAAAATGTAAGATTGTATTCAAGATAGCCCGCTTCTTTGCCGTATTGTCTGTCGAAGGAAAACTGACTGTTCTTGATATGGTTCTTTTTTGGGAAGACTAATTCGGCTTTGCCAATGTTGCCGAAGGTGTATTGAAGGTATTGTTCTTGCTCATCTGAGTTTTCTGTTCCGATTTTGCAAACGGAAACGACTTTATTGGAATTTTCGAGGTGACAGTTGAAGATGACCAGTGCCTCATCTTTGCAATGAGTGTCGAACGAGAATGCCCAACTACAGTAAGCAACGAGACATAAGATGGTGCAACGTAAAAATTGTTTCGTCATGTGAAAGCTCCCTTGTAAGTGAGCGACAGTAATCTCATCTGGCGTAGTGCAACATATTAAAGGCAGAATCACTTCCTTTCAAAAATAAGGAAACGTTTTGATTTTGCTTTTCATTATGCCGCAAGCCTACGGTATTGGGGTTTTCTAATTCAATCTCTAAACACAAAACCCCACATAGAGGGCTTTGTTGTTTTTATTTTAACTAAATGTAAAACCTTTTTGAAGTTACCACACCATGACTGATGTTGTTTAAGGTAATCTAAAAAAATGTTGCGCCGTAGCGGTGGTTTCATTCGCCACTTGCAACGGTGTTTTGTTGACTAACCGGGCTACCGTATTGCAAATGTGTAATAAATGCATGGGTTCATTGCGTCGTGATTTGGGTTTTGGTTTTAAATCACGCGGTAATAAATACGGTGCGTCGGTTTCTATCATTAAACGATCAGCCGGTACTTGCTGAATAAACTCATGTAAATGATGACCGCGTCGATCATCACAAATCCAACCCGTAATGCCAATGTACGCTTCTAACTCTAAATACGTTTGCAGCTGTGATTCTACGCCGGTAAAACAATGCACTACGTAATCGACTAAATCTTTTTTATAACGCTCGAGGATTTTTGCAAAATCATCGTGTGCATCGCGTTCGTGTAAAAAAACCGGTTTCGCTAATTTGCAGGCTAATTCTAATTGGGCTTCGAACGCATAACGTTGTTGATCGCGTGGTGAAAAATCGCGGTTGTAATCTAAGCCGCATTCACCTAATGCAACAACTTTAGGGTCTTTTGCTAATTCTTGTAATTGCGCGAGGGTAGTGCGTGAAAAATGTTGCGCTTCATGCGGATGTAAACCGGCGGTGGCAAATAAATCATCGTGTTGTTGAGCGAGCGCTAAAGCAGCTTGACTGCCGGGCAATGATGCGCCGGTGATAATAAATGCACTGACATGTTGGGCGCGTGCACGTGTTAATACTTCGTTTAAATCAACTTGAAATGATTCATGGGTTAAATTAGCGCCAATATCAATAAGTTGCATAGCGGTATCAGAAGCGGAGTGCATGTAGTTGCGGTCGATGGTAAACGTTAAAATTTATTTAAGGCTTTTAATACATCGCGGCGACTAATTTGGCCGACCAGTTTGCCCTGATCTAGTACCGGATAACGGCGATATTGTTTGTTATAAAACAAAGTTGCAATTTCAATGATCCCCGTATCCACATCAACTGTTTCCACCTGCGGTGACATATATTCTTTGACTAAGCCAGCTTTGTCGCCGTGATAACTGGCACCGAGCGCCACGCGCATACAATCTTTTTCTGACAAAATGCCGACAATGTTACCGGTGGCATCTAAGACGCAAGCACCGGAAATATTTTTGTCGATGAGCGTGCGCATCGCGGCCATGATTTCCATGTCGGGTGAAAAAGTTACTAATTGTGTTGCCATGTAGTCACGTACGGTAATGTCCATTAATTCCATTTGATGGGTACCTCACGAATAGAGTCGGAGTTAGTGGTTTGTTGCGCAAGTGCTTTGCGTCGACGTTCGCAAGGAGTTTCGCAAATATCACACGCACTTTCTAAACCTTCAATGGTATTTAATCCGCCACAACTGCCTTTGATGCGGCGATCACTGATAATGACACCAATGGCCATGCCTATCACAGCAAGCCCAATGATGACAAAACTGGCGAAAAATAAATTCATGTTGACCTAATAGTGTGGGTGTTAACTATTTAATGTGTTGCTAGATAGTGGTTATAAGTGCTGCTACGTTGTTCAATGAAGCCACCATCCTGCTTAATTATAAACAATGCTGCAAGTTTTTCTTGTTCGGCAACCGCTAAACCGGCTTTGGGGCCGAGCACCATCAGTGCCGTGGCCCAGCCGTCTGCCCAAGTGCAGCTTTCATGTAAGACAGTCACCGATGCTAAATTATGGTTAATGGGATAACCGGTAGCAGGATCGATGGTATGTGAATAACGGCGGCTTTCATATTCAAAATAAGTGCGATAGTCGCCCGAAGTATTCACCGCAGTACGGGTAACTGCAATGATAGTTTCAATTTCGCGAGTGAGCGCCAGCGGTTTTTCAATCGCAATTTGCCAGGCTTGTTGTTGCGGATTGCGACCAGCAACGCGCAATTCACCGCCTACTTCAACCATGTAATTGTGTATTTGCACTGTTTCTAAATGCGCCGCAATTTTATCGACTGCATAACCGGAGGCGATGCCGGATAAATCAAGATATAAAGTGGGCTCGATTTTACGTAGGGCCGGTGGATTATTTTGTAATAATAATTTTTGATAACCGATGCGTTTTTTTAAATTCTGAATTAAATGTTCGGCGGGTGGTTTAACAATTGTTTGCGCGGCACCAAAGCCCCATAAATTTACTAAGGGCCCGACGGTAATATCAAATGCGCCGTTGCTTTTAGCACTAATAGTTTTCGCGGTATGAATAATTTCAAATAAATCAGCTGGAATAGTTTGCCATTGTGTACTGTGACTGTTGTTAAATTTACTTAATACAGAGTCTTGGCGATAGGTCGACATTAAGAAATCAATTCTTTGTAGAATGGCCTCAATATCTTTTTGTAATGCCGCTTGATCGAGATTAGCGGGTGGTTGAGCAATCGTAATGTGATACGTGGTGCCCATGGTTGGGCCACTTAACACCAGCGGTTGTGTAGGTTGGCAAGCACTTAAGAGTAGAGTTACGCATGCAACATTCAGCCATAAAAAAATATTCACACAGTGCTGTTGTAAGCTACAAAAAAATGTTTTCAGTGTACGGCGTACACGATGCCTTGGTTTAGCCACCGAAATCATCAAGCATAATATTTTCGCGTTCAACACCTAAGTCTAACAACATGCGAATGCAGGCGGCGTTCATCACCGGTGGACCACACATGTAATATTCTGCGTCTTCCGGTGCCGAATGGTTTTTTAAATATTTTTCATATAAGACGTTATGAATAAAGCCTTTGTGCCCAGTCCAATGATCTTCTGGTAAGGCGTCCGATAACGCGACGTGCCAGGTGAAGTTAGGATTTTCTGCTGCCAGCATGTCAAAGTCTTCGACATAAAACATTTCTTTTTTGCTGCGTGCGCCATACCAGAAAGTAATTTTACGTTTGGTTTTGATGCGACGTAGTTGATCAAAAATATGCGAGCGCATTGGAGCCATGCCGGCACCGCCGCCGATGAAAATCATTTCTGCTTCGGTTTCACGCGCAAAGAAATCACCGAATGGCCCTGCGATGGTGACGTCTGCGCCAGGTTTTAAATCAAAAACATACGACGACATTTTGCCTGGTGGAATATCGTTGGTGCCGGGTGGTGGGGTAGCGATACGCACGTTTAACATGATGATGCCGTGTTCTTCCGGATAACTCGCCATTGAATAAGCTCGCATCACCGGTTCTTTGCATACCGATTCGTAGCGCCACATATTGAAGCGATCCCAGTCTTCACGAAAACGGGTTTTAACATTGAAGTCAGCAAATTTTACATGATGCGGCGGAGATTCAATTTGGATGTAACCACCGGCGCGGAAATTAACATGTTCGCCTGCGGGTAATTCCAAAACTAATTCTTTGATGAAGGTTGCAACATTGTCATTAGAACGAACTTTGCATTGCCATTTTTTGATGCCGAATACTTCTTCTGGCACTTGAATATCCATGTCTTGCTTAACGGTGATTTGGCAAGACAAACGATTACATTCACGCGCTTCGCGTTTGCTGATGTGATTGAGTTCGGTAGGTAAAATTGCACCGCCACCTTCAAACACTTTAACGCGACATTGACCGCAAGTGCCGCCACCGCCGCATGCAGAGGCCACGTATAAACCAGCATCAGCAAGTGCGCCCATCAGTTTGCCGCCGACCGGTGTTTCAATGGTTTTTTCGCCATTAATTTTAACTTTAACCGTGCCGGTAGAAACCAGCCGTGCTTTGGCGAGTAAAATCACACCGACTAAACCGATGATAATAATCGTGAAAAAACTAACGCCCAAACCGATGTCTAACATTTGAATTCCTTAAAAAACTCAATCATGTATGGCAAATACATAGACGATTTATAGTTGCACACCAGAGAATGACATGAATGCCATGGCCATTAAACCTGCGGTGATAAAAGTGATACCTAAACCTTGTAAACCAGAAGGGATGTCGCTGTATTTTAGTTTTTCGCGTATACCCGCTAAAGACACAATCGCCAATGCCCAACCTAAGCCGCTGCCAAAACCATACACTAAACTTTGATCAAAACTGTAATCACGTTCTACCATAAATAATGAACCGCCTAAGATTGCGCAATTAACACTAATCAACGGCAAGAAAATTCCTAAGGAGTTATAAAGTGCTGGGAAGAAACGATCTAAAATCATTTCTAAAATTTGTACTATGGCCGCGATCACGCCCATGTAACTGATTAAGCCAAGAAAACTTAAGTCTGTTTGGGATAATCCTGCCCAAGCTAATGCACCATCTTTTAATACAAATTGAAATAATAAATTATTTATCGGCACGGTAATTGATTGCACGACGACGACCGCAATTCCTAAGCCGATGGCAGTGCCAATTTTTTTCGAGACAGCTAAAAAGGTACACATGCCTAAAAAGAAAGATAAGGCCATGTTTTCGACAAACACGGCACGCAGTAACAAACTTAAATGCGCTTCCATTTATGCGTGCTCCTGCGATGTGTCATTGTGAATGCGATAATCTTGCGCTTCTACTTGTTCGGGTTTGTAAGTACGTAAACCCCAAATAAATAAACCAATAATAAAAAATGCGCTAGGTGGCAATAACATTAAACCAACAGGATGAAACCAACCACCAGCGGATGCGAGCGGCAAAATAGGATAGTTTAATAAACTACCCGAACCTAATAACTCGCGAACGACACCGACCGATAGCAAAATTAAGCTATAACCCAAACCATTACCAATGCCATCCCAAAAACTAAGAATGGGGCCATTTTTCATCGCGTAACCTTCTGCTCGACCTAACACAATGCAGTTAGTGATAATCAAACCGACGAAGACCGAAAGTTCTTTGCTCAGTGCGTAGGCATAAGCGCGTAAAAATTGATCTACCACAATAACCAGCGAGGCAATGATGGTGAGTTGCACAATAATACGGATACTGCTCGGAATATGATGGCGAATTAAGCTGATGAAAAAACTAGAGAAGGCGGTGACTAAGGTTAAGCCGATACTCATTGTAATAGCGGTATCTAATGAGCTGGTAACCGCTAATGCAGAACAAATGCCGAGTACTTGTAAAGTAATCGGATTATTTTTAACTAACGGTTCAAAAATAACTTTGTTTACAGAATCACTCATAAGATTTGCTCCTGCGTGTTAATAGCAGCGGTGGTGGGAATAGCTTGAGCATTTTTTAAGCGGTGCAGATAAGGTCCAAAACCTTGTTCGCCTAACCAAAATTTCACTAAATTGGAAACGCCCAAACTGGTGATGGTTGCGCCAGCAAGACCATCCACTTTGTGTGTTGCATCGGATGTTTGTGCATCAACTGTTCCTTTAATAACACGAATTGCGGGTTGGTTATTTGCATCAAAGGCTTGTTTGCCGCGCCATAAAGCTTTCCATGTGGGGTTATCCACTTCGCCACCTAAGCCCGGTGTTTCAGCATGTTCGTAAAAACTAATGCCATAAATAGTATGCAGATCAGCTTCGAGCGCGAGAAAGCCATGCAACGTTGACCATAAGCCGTAACCAGAAATGGGTAAGATGATATTGGTTAATTCACCTTGAGCATTGCGAATTAGATATACCACTGTTTGTGCAGGTGTATTTTTGATGTTGGCAATGTCTTGCGCTGGCGTTAAGTGAATATTATGAGCAGGATCTTTGGCTTGTTTGCGCGGATCAAACGTATTGGGATCTACAGTATCAACATATTCGCCGGTTTTTAGATCAACAACTTTTGCTTCGACGTATTCAGCAAACAGCGCATCAACACTTTTGCCTTGATTTAATAAATTCGCGACGGACAAAATATTTTTTTGTTTATCGAGTAATTTATTTTTTTGTTGTAATGGCTTGAGCAGTACCGCCGCACTGGCGACGACCACGGAGCAAACCAAACACAGAATTAGCGCAACGCCCAGTGTTCTAGCGGTGCTGTCATTTGAATTAGCCATGCAATGTCCTGTTTAGCAATATCACGCTTTAATAGTGGTACGTTGTTGGCGGCGGCGAATGTTAGCGCGCACCACAAAATGATCAATTGAAGGGGCAAATAAATTAGCGAATAAAATCGCGAGCATCATGCCTTCGGGATACGCAGGATTAATAACGCGTATCATGATGCACATAAAACCAATCAAGGCACCGAAAATCCAGCGACCTGTATTGGTCATTGCGGCACTGACCGGATCGGTTGCCATATAAATCATTCCGAACGCGTAACCGCCAATGACTAAATGCCAATACCACGGCATCGCAAACATCGGATTGCTTGCGCTGCCAATCCAATTAAAAAATAAAACTGTTGTGATCATGCCCAGCATGACGCCTAAAATAATTCGATACGACGCGATACCGGTATAAACCAAAAACGCGCCGCCAATTAAGCAGGCTAACGTAGACGTTTCGCCCATCGAGCCCGGAATAAAACCAATGAACGCATCCCACCACGTTATATGTTGTTGAACACCCGTCAGTCCTTGTAATTTGGCGATGCCTAATGCGGTGGCGCCGCTGAAACCATCTACTGCCACCCAAACTGCATCGCCAGATTGATAGGCCGGATATGCAAAATATAAAAATGCCCGGCCAGCCAGCGCGGGATTAAGAAAGTTTTTGCCGGTACCACCAAACACTTCTTTGGCTAACACCACACCAAAACTAATGCCCATCGCTACTTGCCATAACGGCGTAGTGGCCGGCAGCGTTAAGGCAAATAAAATCGACGTGACAAAAAAGCCTTCATTGATTTCATGACGACGTACGGTGGCGAATAAGACCTCCCAACATCCGCCGACGGCGAATGTCACTATATATATGGGTAAGAAATACAGCGCACCGTGAATAAAATTGTCGACGAAGCTTTGAGGGTTGTAGCCCACGCCAACACTGGCCAATAGACTCAAAATATCACCGCGCCAGCCACTGGCGTGTTCCAACCCCAGTTGTGCCATGGCGAGATTATTTTGTAGGCCCGTATTCCAGCACGCCATAAATGCACACGGCCATGCGGCTAGCCAGACAAAAGTCATAATCCGTTTTAAATCAATGGCATCGCGTGCATGGGGTGCTTGGCGCGTGACATCGGCTGGGGTGTATAAAAAAGTATCAATGGCTTCATAGAGTGGGTACCACTTATGCCATTTGCCACCTTTATCCACATGCGGATGAATACTATCCAGCAGCTTGCGCAATTTAGAGGGTTTGTTAGAAGGCTGGTTAGAAGAGTGGGATGAAGAAGAATGCATGGTCATCGGTTAGCCTTCTTGTTCTATTTGATTCAGATTAGCGCGTAACGCCACGCCATAATGATATTTTGATGAAGACACAAAGCTGCATAAGGCTAAATCTTCTTCATCCAATTCTAAGCAACCCAAGGCTTGCGCGGTGTCACTGTCTTGAACGACCAGCGCGCGGAGTAATTGCGTCGGTAAAATATCTAACGGCATCACTTTTTCATAATTACCAATCGGCACCATGGCCCGCGGGCTGCCATTGGTAGAGGTATTGAGCACAAAATTCGGTTTGCTCAAAAGTGCCACAAGGTGTGCGGCAAAAGCGCGGATTGCAGAAAAACGCCGGGGGCCGGGTTTGATCCAACCCAAAAACTCGCGTTCGCGACCTTCGGCTAAGGCACTGATTTGTAAATGAAAACGTCCTAAATACCCCGCCCAATTAACGGCCATCCGGCCACTTAGAATAGAGCCCGACACTAAACGGGTTTCGCCCAGATGCAACTGTTGCTGGGTTAATTCGTTGATATTGGCGCCTAATTGCGTGCGCAGTAAACGTGGTTTTTGCACTTGTGGGCCACCTAGGGCGACGATGCGTTCAGTCCACAAGTAACCCGTTGCAAATAATTTTCCGATCGCGATAACGTCTTGATAGTCCAAATGCCACACAGTACTGGTCGCACTGACCGGCGCTAAGAAATGAATATGGGTACCGACCAAACCGGCAGGATGCGGCCCTGCAAATTGCTCATTGACGATGCGTTCATGCTCAGGAACGGTTAACGGTGTCGTGCTGCTGCAAACATACACGGTGCCAGTAGTCAGTTTGCTGAGAATAGTTAAGCCATGAGTAAACGCTTCAGATTGTTCGGCAATGATGAGTTGCGGATCTGCTGCACCGGGATTGGTGTCGATAGCGGTCACAAAAATCGCATCCGCGTCGCTGCCGGGGAGAGGCGTTTTGCTATAAGGACGCGTGCGCAGCGCCGTCCATAAACCACTGTCTAATAATAAAGCTTCAACTTGTGGGCGCGTCAGCGTGTTGAGTTCCGCTGCAGAAAAGCGGGTAAATTCAATAGCATTAACACTTTGATGATCACATTCGATGATCACCGCTTGCAACACGCGCTGTGCCCCGCGCTGGATTTTTTTCACTATGCCACTGGCCGGTGCAGTGAATTTAATGGCCGGATATTTTTTATCGGTAAATAATACTTGCCCGAGTTTTACCTGTTCACCTTCTGAGACCAGCAACGTAGGTTTCATGCCGAGATAATCTGCACCTAAAACCGCAACACTATTGATAGTAGGGGCAGGATAGATACGCTGTTCTGGCATACCGCTCAGAGGCAAATCTAGACCGCGTTTAATTTTGATCGTCATAGTCGATAATGGCCAAGAAATAGGGACGCGAGCGTCTTGTTCACAGGGTTGAGCAACATCAATGCAGCACAACGACTGCCAATGCTTACCAAAGATATTTCACCGTGGCGATTGGCGAGCTGATTATAAAGAGATAACGTCGGATGTACCAAGAGAGCGTGAATAAAATCTCATCCGCAACGTTTAATAAGCAGCATTTGGGGATTACGCTGAATATCGTGTATGAAAACACTATACTATTGCCGCTATGATGGACTCTGACATTCGCGAACAGTTACAAAAGCTTCACATTGAGCATCAAGAGCTCGATGCTGTGATTGCACGCCTGGTAGAAAATATCAGCATGGATCATTTGCAGCTGCAACGTCTTAAAAAGAAAAAACTCTATCTTAAAGATACTATTGCGCGCTTAGAAAGTAAGCTCATTCCTGATTATCTTGCGTAACACACTATTCATATGCCCTTAACACCTCCCGTAGAACGCGAAGCCCTGCACACTCGTCGCGTCGAATGTCATGGTTATCGTCGGCATGATGGCTTATGGGATATCGAAGGTCATCTTGTTGATACTAAAACTTATCCTTTCCCGAATCGTTGGCGCGGTGATGTTGTGGCTGGCGAGCCCGTGCATGAAATGTGGTTGCGTGTCACCATTGACGATGAAATGTTAATTCATGATGCGCAAGCATCTACCGAGTTTTCACCGTTTGAGATGTGTGCGGACATTACACCCGCGTATCAACAATTGATTGGTGTACGCATAGGCCCCGGCTGGACGCGTATCATTAAAGAAAAACTCGGCGGTATCAAAGGTTGCACGCACTTAGGGGAATTATTACGACCGATTGCAACCGCTGCATATCAAACATTAGCCGCACGTAAACGTTATATGACAGAAGCGCAGCGGCAAGCGTGGGAAGATCCCGAACGTAGACCTATGGTTTTAAAAACCTGTCATGCGTATGCTGAAGATAGCGCGGTAGTAAAAACGTTTTATCCCTTGTTTTATAAGCCACCGGCTTAATTATTTTAAATAGCCTTCTATTTTTCTTTAGGTTGTTTTTGTTTAGATTGGCGCGGCTTCGCTAATTTATATAAATGGGGTTCGGTTTCTTTGGTTTTATTTAATTTTTCCTCGACCGCTGTGTTTTTTGCCCATTCTTCTAATGCTTGCCACAATGTCTTACCTTGCCATGACGCTTGTTGCGCACCAAAACGTGCGGCTTGTAATTCATCAAAAGCAGAATGCACCGCTGGATCTTGAAGCTGTGTTTGTAATTGTTCCAAATTCGTAATGTTCTCATGCGGCCAACGTGCGGCTGCCCATTGCAACAAACGATGATACGTTTGTTCCGCGTCATGACGAGTACACGCTTGTTGTAAACGACGCCACGCATCACGATCATTACCAGATTTAAAAACGTAGGGCGATGACGTGTCATTTTGTTGCGCGGTACTGCGACGAGCCCAATAAAATCGGTAAAACCCAATGATCGTGACAAGCCATAACACCGCAAAAGCAATGCTAGCAATTTTCCAACGTTGATCAGTATTTTTCACCGGTGTAGGCGTTGCTGCAATCGGAGTTGCATCATTGTTAATAGCATTAGCAGCGGCCGCTACCACAATAGTGCGTGCGGGTATTGTTGAAGTTTCGGTTTGTTTACTACTGCTGTTCCACCACGTGACGCTGATTGCAGGTAACGTAAATTCGCCGGCTGTTAATGGTACTAAGGCCAAACTTTCAGTGCGCGTACCGGTGACACCATTGTCACGATTTTTATTATTAAGTTTGGCTTGGTCTGGATACGTTTTGAAATCGTCAGACAACACGCTGGTTAAACTCGGTAATTGAGCGGCCATTAAACCGCGCGCGTTCAGCGTGATAGTGCGAGTGATGGGTTCGCCTACTTTAAAAATCGGTGGATCAATTGACCAATGTTCATCTAATGATATTTTTTCTGCGGGCAACCAAGGATTTTGGTTAGCAAGTGCTGCTAGCACATTTAATTTAATTGCATTGCTACTTAAGCGAATGGCTTGGGTGCTTTGGCCAAAAGGATCAAAATAAGCAGAACGTTGGCGCACCGCAACCATTTGTCCCGTTAACGTGACGGGTGGAATTTCAATCGTGCCGGTGCTTTGTGGAAATAAAACAAAACGACGCTCGGTAACTAAGTAACGCGTGTTGTTGCGTAATTGTTCGTATTCTTTGTCATTGCCTAAATATTGCACCAAGGTGTCATTGGCAATTGGATTTGTCAGTTGGCCGTTGATAGTAGTGGCGCGAAATACACGCAAGGTATAAAGCACCTGTTGTTGCACATAAGGATTTTTATTATCAACGCTGGCTTCTAAAAAAACATTACTGGCAGTGGTGACGTTATTGCTTTGAGCATTACTGTTAGGATCAACAAAGCCCGCATTGGGTGCGGCTTTTGAAGCGCCCGCTTGAATGTTTAATGTAATGCTAGGACTTTTATCATTACCAAATGTTATAGCAGGTACGGTAATGCTGCCCGTACGTCCGGCTAAAACGGTGAGATTGTACGTTTTAGTTTGGGTGGTTTCGCCGTTAATCCATTGAAAACTACTGGATTGACCAGTCGCTAAAATATCAAAATATTTTTTGAGTGGTGAAAAGTCAGGCTTGCCACTGGCTGCACCTTTAACTTCAAAAATTAATTGAAAGGCTTCACTGGCGTATAACTCGTCTCGATCCGCGCTGACGTTAATTTCAGCCGCTTGAGCGAGTGTTGCCAACAGTAAGATAAAGCCTAATAAATATTTAACTGTGTATCTCACCATTGCTGTGCTTCCGTTGTATCTTCATCACGTTGTTTATATTGATATAAAAATTTACGTCGTAACAAACCGCCTGGATCATCAGGCACACGTTGCAGCCATTGTTCCATATTTTTTTCTTGTTCGCTGTTAGATTCATCATTGCTACCCATAGCGTTGGGTTTTTTGTTAGTTTCTTGCTGCTGTGCTGGGCTCTGTTCAGCGGCAGAATTATCTTTTTCAGGCTTGGGTGGTTCATTAGCGCGCGGCATGTCTTGCGCATTAGCCGCATCTTGTTTGGCCTTTTCATTAGCATCTTTAGAGTTTTTGTTTTGCTGGTCTGATGAATCCGATTTTTGTTGATCAGTTTTATCTTTAGATTGATCTGGTGATTGATTGTTGGATTGATTTTGAGATTTATTACTGGATGAGTCAGATTGATCTTGCGATGATTCACCTTTATCACCGGATTGGTTTTGATCATCACTCTCTTGTGACTGATCTGATGAGTCAGAAGAAGGTGAGTCTGATTTGTTTTGTTCTTGATCTAATAGCGCAAAATTATATTTAGCGTCTGTGTGTTTGGGGTCATGTTGCAATGCTTTTTTGTAAGCGCTGCGCGCTTTTTCAAGCTCACCTAATTTTACCCAAGCATTGCCTTGGTTGTACCAGCTATCGGCAGTGTCGTGTTGCGACCACGCTTGTTGCGCTTGTTGGTAATCACCTGCGCGATAATAAGCGCTGCCTTGCCAATTTTTATCATTAAACGTTTTTGCTGCGTCTTGATATTGTTGTGCTTGATAAGCATTAAGCGCGCGTTGATCTTGATTGCGGAAAATATTTTTCCAATCAGACATTTCTGCCGCATAGCTGTCAGGTGTAGGCAATAACAAACATGCCAGCAAACATAAAGTTAAAGCGCCACGTCGAAATGCAAATAAAGCCAGCGGCAACACTAACCACAATAACCAGGGACCTTCATCACGCCAGCGATCGACTTGACGATCAATTTTTGTTGAATTTTTTTCATCAGGTAAACGCGCATCGCTTAATACGTGATTAAGATCGCTATCGTCTAGCGTCAGCGCGTGATAAGAACCATCACCTGCGCGAGCTAGAGATTTTAAATTGTCGCTGTTTAAACGCGCAACAATAATACCGCCATTGCGTTCTCTTAAAAAGCCACCGCCGATATCAGGAATAGGCGCACCATCTTCAGTGCCGATACCGAGTATAGACATACGATGTCCCGCTGCACGTACTGCGGCAATACTGTCATCGATATCGTGTTCAATGCCATCGGTGATAAGTAAGACTTGACCCTGTTGTATGCCGCTGTTGTGTAATAAGTTTATCGCTTGTTGAAGCGCAAGATCGGGTCGACTGCCTTGTGCCGGCATGATGCTTGGATCTAAAGTTTCTAAATGCGCCAAGATGGTAGCCGTATCCGTCGTCAGCGGTGTTACTGCATAACTTTGGGCGGCATACACTAACAAAGCCGTTTGACCTTCACGACGTTGACGCAATAAATCGGTGAGTTTCATTTTTGCGCGAATTAAACGTGAAGGTTTTACGTCTTGCGCCAGCATTGAACGTGATAAGTCTAATACGACGACCAAGGCTGCGCGATTTTGGTAAACCGGTTGCGGTAATTTCACCCACGCTGGACCTGCAAGTGCCGCAGAAATTACGAAGCTTGCAAATAACAACATATATAAAGGCCAGCGTTGATTATTGCTACTGTTGCCTTTTAATACATGTTTTTGTAATTCGGGCGACACCCATTCACGCCATAAGCTTTTGGGTAAATGATTGAACCACCACAAACAAATGATGATCCATAAAATAGGTATCGCAAGCAGCCACCATGGCTGTTGCCAATGCAAACTGTTTAATTGCGCTAAGTTCATTATGCTATTCATCGTTTTACCCAGCCGCTGATTAATTGTATGAACATAATTAATGCGCAACAGGTGAGGGCAAATAATAAAGGCCAGCGAAATAAAGTATCTTGAGGTCGATACACGGTTTTGTTTTGTGCGGCAGGTTCTAACTGATCGATAATGGCATAAATTTTTTCTAACTCCGCCGTATCGCGTGCGCGAAAATAACGGCCGCCCGTAGTGTTAGCAATGTCAGTCAAAGTTTTTTCATCTATATCAGTATTGGTTTTTTGTAATACCATGCCAAACAATGATTGACGCATAGCGCTATCGGAACCAATGCCCACACTATAAATAGTAACGCCTGCTTGTTGCGCAAGTTCAGCGGCTTTTTGTGGCGATAACATGCCGGCCGTGTTAGCGCCATCGGTCATTAAAATTAACACTTTATCTTTTACATCTGCGGCGCGTAAACGTTTTACGCCTAATCCAATAGCATCACCAATAGCGGTGCTGGGACCCGCTAAACCTAAAGCGGCTTCATCGAGTAGTTGGGTTACGGTGAGACGATCAAAAGTAAGCGGTGCTTGCAAATAAGCTTGTTCACCAAACAAAATTAAACCGATGCGATCACCTTCGCGACGTTTAATAAAATCGGCCGCCACTGCTTTGGCGGCGGCTAAGCGTGGCACGGTGCGATTACCTAAGACAAAATCTTCTTCAGACATGCTGTTAGATAAATCCACCGCTAACAAAAGATCACGACCCGTAATCGGCAATTCAATTTCGTCACCAATCCACATAGGGCGTGCTAAAGCACTTAACAAACCCAACCACGCCAGTGTTGCAAGAATTAATAACCAATTTGCACGCGCAGGTGTTTTAAGTAGTTGGTGGTTGGTGAGCGCATTAAAAAAGGGAACTTTTAACGCTTGCTCATTGCGCGCTTGGCTAGGTAATAAGTAATACGCTAATAAGGGTAATGGGGTTAAACAAAACACCCAAGGCCATTCAATCGTCAACATGACGTTGATCCTTGTTTATGTGTTTATTCGAGTGTTTGTTTGGGTTTTTTTTGTTTTTAGTTTTTTTATGCTGTGCGGTCGAGTCTACAAGTTGTTGCCATTGTTCACACAGTAATAAAAAGTGTTCTGCTTGCTCCTTGCGAATATTGGGTTGATACGCGAGTTGTAGAATATCCGCTTGCTTAAATAAATCAGCGCCACTCGCTGCATCTAAGGCTTTTGCAAAAGCTGTATTAGTTAATTGCGCAGCGGTAGCATTGCGAAGCATTAATTGCTGACGCAGCCAGGCGGATAGTTGTTGTACTAAACGGGTAGCATCTTGATGTTCAGCGTATTGCAGGCGTAAATCATTTAACGACAAAGCTTGTAAGCGATGACGGCGTTGCCACCATTTATAAATAAAATAGGCAATTAATAATGCGCACAAAATTAATAATACCCACCAAACAGGTGCGAGCGGCCAAAACGAAACATCAGTGGGTGTATGAATATCACGAATCGCTAAAGTTGAATTCATTAACGATAACCTTGCCAAAAAGGCCTTAACATTTGCGCAGCATCATCTTCGGTGCTGATTTGTAAAAAGCTCAAGCCTAATTGTTTGCTAAGCGCCGCAATATTTTGATAAGGCGCTAATACTTTTTCCGAGGCGCTGACAAATTCGGCTTGACGATTACCGTCAGTGACACGATAACGACCGGCGGGTAATTCGCCGCGTTCGATCGGATCTAATATTTGAATCGCGGTGACATCCGCATGTGCGCACAAACGCGCTAATAAAGGTTTGTGTTGTGCATTAAATTCATAAAAATCGCTGAGTAAATAAATACGACTGCCGGTAGGCGCGACATTTTGCAAGCGTCGTAGTGCATTGCTAATGTTATCGCCGTTAGAGTGGTGCATGTTGGTGATGGGTTCATTATCTAATGCAACTAAGCGATTTATAAATTGTAATACTGCGCTGCGTCCAGCACGCGGTTTTATTTCCATATGTTGATGATTATTAAATAGCAAAGCGCCTAAACGATCACCTTGAAAATGCGTAGCCCACGCTAACATTGCGGCTAATTCGGCAGCGGCAACTGATTTAAAACGGCGACGTGTTGCAAAGTGCATGTTGTCACGCAAATCTACCCACAACAGTATCGGTTGCTCGCGTTCTTCGCGAAACACTTTGGTGTGCGCCCGGCCACTGCGCGCCATCACTTTCCAATCGAGTGCGCGTACATCATCACCGGGTTGATACGGCCGCGATTCTTCAAACTCCATACCGCGACCTTTAATGCGTGACAGATACGCGCCATTTTGTGATGCGCTAGCGCGCAACGGTTGCCGATGCCAATAACGTACATGGTCAGCCGCTTGAATCAGCTGCGTCGCATGAATGCTGGTAATGCCATCCGTGTCTAATTGAATAGAAGTTTGCATAGGAGCTTGTATATTAATGGTCACGAAATAAAAATTAAGGCGCAGGTACGCGTTGTAACAATTGCGTAATAATAGTATCCGTGGTTTTGCCATCCGCTTCTGCTTCGAAGCTAATCCCGATGCGATGTCGTAAAACATCGGGTGCTAATTGTTGAATGTCATCCGGTGTAACGTAATCACGACCAGCTAACCACGCATGTGCACGTGCGCAACGATCTAAAGCAATCGTGCCACGTGGACTTGCGCCATATTGCAAACAGTTTGCTAAATCAGCACCGTAACTATCGGGAGTGCGAGTTGCTAACACCAGTTCTAATAAATAGTCTTCAACATTTTCTGCCATATGCACCGTCATGATGGCTTTGCGTGCGGCGAGTAAATTGGCCTGTGATAAACGTGGCTTAATGACACTGCTGATTTCGCTGACAGCTTCGCGGCGTGCTAACGCTAAAATAGCGCGTTCGGTGCTTGCTTCTGGATAACCAATGCGCACATGTAATAAAAAACGATCTAATTGAGCTTCCGGTAAAGGATACGTGCCTTCTTGTTCTAATGGATTTTGGGTTGCCATAACTAAAAATAATTTCGGTAATGGATACGTTTTAGCGCCGACGGTGATTTGGCGTTCGCCCATGGCTTCGAGTAAAGCGGATTGAACTTTTGCGGGTGCACGATTAATTTCATCCGCGAGTAATAAATTATGAAATAAAGGTCCTGCTTGAAATTGAAAGCTGCCATCTTGCGGGCGGTAAATATCGGTGCCGGTTAAATCGGCGGGTAACAAATCGGGGGTAAATTGCACACGGTGAAAATCGGCTTCAATGCCGGCGCTTAAGGTTTTGATGGCGCGTGTTTTTGCTAAACCGGGCGCACCTTCGACTAATAAATGGCCATCGGCTAAGACCGCGATCAGCAAACGATTAACTAATAGTTCTTGGCCTAAGATTTCGGAAGCGACAAATTGTTGCAAAGATTGAAACTGTTGATGCAAAGACATA
The DNA here is from genome assembly GCA_013817245.1 of Gammaproteobacteria bacterium. Lineage (NCBI taxonomy): Bacteria > Pseudomonadati > Pseudomonadota > Gammaproteobacteria > Gammaproteobacteria bacterium. The sequence goes on along the minus strand of JACDDA010000006.1, from coordinate 41,404 downwards.
AGACATTCCGTTGGTTATTAGTAGGCTGCGAAAGTGTAAAGGCTTTTCTGTCCCGAGGTAAGCGGGCAGGCCAGCATCGGCATAGATCAGCGTCGTTATAAATCAAGCGTCGTTATAGATATAATTTGGTTGGCAGAGTTCAAGATTGCCCGCCAGAATTTTTTTTTAGCGCCGCATAATAAAGATAGCCGTTACTAAAAGTGAGCTAGCGTAAATCATGGTCTGATCTTTTCAGTCGCCAGACACAGATCCTGCTCAAACCGCTATAATGCCAGCTTCGCAGGAGAATCACCCCATGACCTTGGCATTAAGTATCAGCGGTTTGAAAAAAACCTATGGCAATCAGTTTGAAGCACTAAAAGGCATCGACTTAGAAATTCCACAAGGTGATTTTTTTGCACTGCTGGGCCCTAATGGCGCGGGCAAATCCACCACCATCGGCATTATTACTTCATTAGTAAACAAAACCGCCGGCAAAGTTAGCGTGTTTGGTCATGATATTGACAGTGAACCATCACTAGCAAAAAAAATGATTGGGCTGGTGCCACAAGAATTTAATTTTAATATGTTTGAGAAGCCGATTGATATTGTGCTGAATCAAGCCGGTTATTACGGCTTATCGCGCTCTGTCGCTCGCGAACATGCGGAATATTATTTAAAAGAATTAAGTTTGTGGGATAAACGCAATGGCCCCGCCCGTTTTTTATCCGGTGGTATGAAGCGGCGTTTAATGATTGCGCGGGCTTTAGTGCATCAACCTAAATTATTAATTTTGGACGAGCCTACGGCGGGTGTTGATATTGAACTGCGGCGCAGCATGTGGGATTTTTTGACGCGCATTAATAAACAAGGCACCACTATTATTTTGACGACGCATTATTTAGAAGAAGCAGAAAATTTATGCCGCAATGTCGCCATTATTGATCACGGCCTGTTGGTAGAAAATACTAGCGTGAGGAATTTATTAGGTAAATTAAATGCAGAAACATTTGTGTTGTATACCCGTGAAGCGATAACCCAACTGCCGTCTATTGCAGGGTTTGTGTTACAGCAAGTCGATGAAACCACTTTAGAAGTCGAAATTAACAAACAACAAGATTTAAACACGGTATTTGCGGCGCTATCAGTCGCCGGTATTCATATCGCGAGCATGCGCAATAAAACCAATCGACTTGAAGAATTATTTCTACGATTAACCAGCGATACAAAACCTAAAATGAGCTTGGCATCATGAATCCACAAGAACAATTTGTTGCATTCCAGACAATCTTTTATAAAGAAATAAAACGGTTTCTGCGTATCTGGTCGCAAACTATTTTGCCGCCTGTTATTACCACGGTGTTATATTTTTTAATTTTTGGCACTTTGATCGGTGGACGCATTGGCGAAATCGAAGGTTTTAGTTACATGCAATACATCGTGCCTGGTTTAATTATGATGTCAGTGATTACTAATTCTTATTCGAATGTCGTTTCGTCATTTTATGGCGCTAAGTTTGCCAAAGCGATTGAAGAAATGCTGGTGTCGCCTATGCCTAATTACATCATCGTGGCGGGTTATGTAGCGGGCGGTGTTGCGCGTGGTCTGTGTGTGGGATTTGTCGTGACCGTGGTGGCTTTGTTTTTCACAGATTTACATCTTGAGCATATCGTATTAACCATGAGCATTGTTTTGCTGACTTCCATTTTGTTTTCACTGGCGGGTTTATTAAATGGTTTATTCGCAAATAGTTTTGATGAAGTAAATATTATTCCGACCTTTGTATTGACCCCGCTCACTTACTTGGGCGGCGTTTTTTATTCAGTCAATATGCTGCCGGATTTTTGGCGCAATGTGTCTTTTGCTAATCCGATTTTATATATGGTGAATGGCTTTCGTTACGGCATTCTGGGCGTTTCGGATATCGATCCTGCATTGTCCTTAGTCATTATCAGCATCGTTGTAGTAGGTTTTTTCTGTTTGGCCATGTGGTGTTTGAATCGTGGTAAAGGCATTCGTCACTAAGTTTAATTATAGTTTTCATATTGTTAGGATAAAAAAATGAGTCGTTATGATGTATATGGTTTAGGTAATGCATTGGTCGATGTGGAGTATCAAGTTACCGAAATTCAACTACAGGCATTAGGTGTTGAAAAAGGCGTGATGACACTGGTTGAGCAAGCGCAACAACAACATATTATTACGCAGCTGACCGGCAAAGAACTTAAAAAAGGCAGTGGGGGTTCCGCCGCAAATTCAATTATTGCCGTCAGCCAGTTTGGCGGCAGTGCATATTATTCTTGTCGTGTTGCCAATGATGCACTGGGACATTTTTATGTAAAAGATTTGCAAGACGCGGGTGTAGTAACCAATATTGATTCAGCAAAACAAAACGAAGGTGTCACTGGCACTTGTTTGGTTTTTGTAACGCCCGATGCGGATCGTACTATGTATACTTTCTTAGGAGCTTCTGCAGAGTTTTCAATTGCACAATTAGCGCCGGCTGCGATTCGTGACGCGCAATATCTATATATAGAAGGTTATCTGGTGACAGGTGACAGCACGCGTAACGCGGCGATCGAAGCGCGTAGCATTGCGCGAGCAGCACAAGTTAAAACCGCGTTTTCTTTATCTGATCCCAACATGGTGAAATTTTTCAAAGCAGGTCTGCTCGATATGATGGGCGGCCCAGTGGATTTATTGTTTGCCAACGAAGCAGAAGCTTTAGGCATGGCTGACAGCGTCGATATTAATCAAGCGATCGTGCATTTAAAAACGCTCGCTAAACAATTTGTGATTACGCGCGGTAAAGAGGGCGCCGTCATTTACGATGGCCAACAATTGCTTGCGATTGCACCGCACACCGTTAAAGCGGTTGATACTGTAGGTGCGGGCGATATGTTTGCAGGCGCGTATTTATATGGTGTAACACAAGGCATGAGCGTGCAACAAGCGGGCGATTTAGCAGTGCGTGCCTCTGCACAATTAGTCACTCATTTTGGACCGCGCATGCCAAGCAGTGAAGTGCAAAAAATCTTGCAAGCGTTTAACACCCATTAAAATTTAAATCGCAGTCGACAAATTACCGACGGATCATAAGGAAACGAATATGTTAGTCAACTGCGTTGCTTATCGTGATGGATTTAAATTGGCGGATATTTCGCCTGAAGAAATTAGCGATTATTTAGATCAACCGAATACCTTTGTTTGGGTTGCTTTAGCCGATGCAACGGACACTGAATTGTTGCAAATGCAGGAAGAATTCGACTTGCACGAATTGGCGGTAGAAGATGCGCGGCATGGACATCAACGTGCAAAAATTGAAGAGTACGGTGATTCTGTTTTCGCGGTAATGCAAACCGTAGAAGTAGAAGAAAGCGGTGAATTATATGTTGGCGAAGTTGATGTTTTTGTCGGCTTAAATTATGTGCTCTCCATTCGTAGTCGTACCCATAGAGGTTTTAGCGATGTGCGCGCACGCTGCGAACGCGAACCTCATTTGTTGAAATTTGGTGCCGGCTTTGTATTCTATGTATTAATGGATACTGTAGTGGATCGGTATTTCCCCGTGCTGGATGGTTTAGAAGAAGAACTTGATAGCATTGAAGCTGATATTTTTAATAGTGGTAATGCACGTACCAATATTGAAGCGTTATACGCCTTAAAACAAAAGCTCACGATTTTAAAACACGCGACCTTTCCGTTGATGGAAGCTGCTGGAAAATTATACGGTGGACGTGTGCCACAAGTGTGTATGGATACACAAGAATATTTCCGTGATATTTACGATCATTTATATCGTATCAATCAATCTATCGACGGTATTCGCGATATGTTGCTCACTGCGATTCAAGTCAACCTTTCATTAATCGCATTAGGTGAAAGTGAAGTTAATAAAAAATTAGCTGCATGGGCAGCGATTATTGGTGTTCCGACGATGATTGCAGGTATCTATGGCATGAACTTTAATCACATGCCGGAATTGGAGTGGTATTGGGGTTATCCTTTGGTAATGGGTATCATGATATCCATTGATGTGTATTTATTTTGGCGGTTTAAGAAAGTGGGGTGGTTGTAAGTTGGATTGAATGTAATGATATCCAATATGCTTGGTATTAGAACAGAAGCGTTTCGCTCGTCGCTGCGCGACTACAGCGAGTAACTTTTGATTGGCATGGATGGCATGAATGCAGATTTTGCAGGAGCAAAAATCTGCCTGTCGTAACAAAAAGTCACCAAAAAATACTTGCCCGAATGTTGTGCACTTGAATGGAATGCGATTCCATTCAAGCATTCCCTCGTCGTGTTTAAGGGTTAACGCGTCGCCTCAACGCAACATCCTGTTGCGATCGGCTCACATGAACATCCCTGTTCATGTGTCGCTACCCCTTAAACACAGCTCGGCACACCATAACGGGCATTATCCCTTCGTTTAGGATCCGCCAAACTTAAAACGTTTTCTAAGATTGATGTGCTTCAAAAACAGAACAAAGTAAATACCCCTCATGGCTCGCCGAGCATTTGAGCGGTTGTCGGGAAAAACAAACAGGATGTTTGTTTTAGTCACGCCGCGACAGGGATGTCGCGTCGTGACGACCCGCAACAACAGATCAAACGCGACGGGAACTGCGCGTAATATTTACGCGCAGCGAGCCATGGGGAGGCGCTTCTTTGGTTACTTTCTTGTCGCGACAAGAAAGTAACCGCCCGCCGGTGCGCAACCGGCTAATAAAATGCTTTTATAGAAAATATATTTTATCGCGTGGACTCACGTGCCTACCCTACGAAAAATGCGCGCAGCTATAATTGAAACGCTTATGAACTTATAGAACACGAAATAAAATGTGCCCAGCACGTTTTTATAAAGATTCACCCACATTAAACGTCGCCGTTATTTCATTTTTATCATTAGTAGATTCCAATCGTACGGGAAATCCCCACAAGCGATGCACGTGTTTTAACACTTCTTCGGTGGAGTCGCTGAGTGGTCGGCGGTTGTGTTGGGTGTGACGTAAGGTGAGTGAGCGATCACCTTTTACATTGACGTTGTAAACTTGAATATCCGGTTCTTGGCTGCCGAGATTGTATTGTTCTACTAAGGCTTGACGAACGTGTACATATCCTTGGTCGTTGTGAATCGCGGAGATGTGGTATTCCTCTTGTTCGTCGTCATCTAAGACGCAGAATAATTTTAATTCGCGAATTAAGCGCGGTGATAGATATTGTGCGATGAAGCTTTCGTCTTTGAAGTTACGCATGGCAAAGTCGAGTGTGCTATTCCAATCTTTGCCGGCAATATTCGGAAACCATTTGTAATCTTCGGCTTCGGGTTTTTCACAGATACGACGAATGTCGGTCATCATGCCGTAACCTAAGGCATAGGGATTGATGCCGTTAAAGTAGGGACTATTAAATGCGGGTTGAGCAATTACACCGGTATGTGATTGTAAAAATTCGAGCATGAAGCCATCGCTGACTTTGCCTGCGTCGTACAAATTATTGAGTAGTGTGTAATGCCAAAAACAGGCCCAGCCTTCGTTCATAACTTGGGTTTGACGTTGTGGATAAAAGTATTGGGCGATTTTACGCGTGATGCGCACGATTTCGCGTTGCCATGGTTCTAGCAGCGGCGCATTTTTCTCAATGAAATATAAAATATTTTCTTGTGGCTCTGAAGGAAAATGCGTAGCTGTTTGTACGCCAGCCGTTTTGTCTAGTTTAGGAATCGTGCGCCACAGTTCATTCACTTGCGTTTGTAAATAAGCTTCACGTTCTTTTTGACGCAGCACTTCTTTTTGAGTTGAAAGTTTGGGTGGGCGTTTGTAACGATCCACTCCATAGTTCATTAGGGCATGACAAGAATCTAAAAATAATTCGACGGTTTGTTGGCCGTGCCGTTGTTCGCATTCGGTGATGTAATTTTTGGCGAATAATAAATAATCGACAATCGCGTCGGCATTTGTCCAGGTTTGGAATAAATAATTATTTTTAAAAAAAGAGTTATGGCCATACGCAGCATGCGCAATCGTTAAGGCTTGCATGGTCATGCTGTTTTCTTCCATCAAGTACACGATACATGGATCGGAGTTGATGACGATTTCATAAGCCAAGCCCATTTGGCCGCGCTTATAGTGATGTTCGGTGTTTAAGAATTTTTTGCCAAACGACCAGTGATTGTAACCGACGGGCATACCAACGGAAGCATAAGCATCCATCATTTGTTCGGCGCTAATGACTTCTATTTGATTAGGGTAAGTGCTTAAACCATATTCTTTGGCAATCGACCCAATTTCTTGGTCGTAACGTTCGATTAATTCAAACGTCCATTCTGAACTTGTTGAAATTAAATTACGCGGCGTTGACATGTTAAGCGGCCTCGCGACGTTTAAATAACTCGCGAAATACTGGATAAATATCAGCAGGGTCTTCAATGCGACGCATGCAAAAGTGTTCTTGCTGCTGGCTTAAGGTTTCATATTCTTGCCAAAGTTTTTGGCCATCGCGTCCGGTGATTTCGATATACGCGTAATATTGCGTAAAGGGTAAAATTTTCTTGGCTAAGATTTCACGGCAATTACCGGAGTCGTCGTCCCAATTGTCGCCATCAGAGGCTTGTGCCGCATAAATATTCCATTCACTAGTAGAGTAACGTTCTTGCATGATTTTTTGCATTAATTCTAAGGCGCTGGATACAACCGTGCCGCCGCTTTCGCGAGAATAAAAAAATTCGTTTTCATCGACTTCGGTAGCTGTCGTGTGGTGACGAATAAATACTACGTCGATGTGTTCGTAATTACGATTTAAAAAAAGATAGAGCAAACTAAAAAAGCGTTTGGCCATGTCTTTGCGTGCTTGCGTCATTGAGCCGGAGACGTCCATCAGACAAAACATGACGGCTTGAGTAATAGGTTTAGGTTGACGAATGCGATTGTTGTAACGCAAATCAAATTCATCAATAAACGGAATACGTGCGAGTTTACGTTGCAAAATGGCTTTTTCCGTTTCCAGTTTGTCGCGTTGCGCAGCGTGTATTGGATTATACGCATCCAAACTTTCTAGCTCCACTTCAATTTCTTCAAGTCGACGTTTGTAAGGACCGCGCACGGCGATGCGCCGTGCTAACGCGCCGCGCATAGTGCGATTAATATTAATATTGGATGGTACGCCGTATTTGGTGTAGCCCGCGCGCACCGATTTATAGTCCATGATTTGTGCGAGTTGGGTTTTAATTAAATCGGGCAGGGCGAGATCTTCAAAAAAGAATTCTAAAAATTCATCACGGCTTAATTCAAAAACAAACGAATCTTCGCCTTCACCTTGATTGCTGGCTTGTCCCTGCCCTTGACCTTCGCCTTGACCACCTTGTGGTTTAGGGAGTGTGTCGCCGGTGATAAATTCTTTATTGCCGGGTTGCACAATTTCACGTCGGCCACCTTTGCCGTGATGAAAAATGGGTTCGCTAATGTCTTTGTTAGGGATATCAATTTTTTCACCACGTTCAATATCGGTGATGCTGCGTTCATTTAAAGCTTTATCTACCGCTTTTTTAATTTGACCGCGAAAGCGTTTGATAAAGCGTTGGCGATTAACGACACTTTTATTTTTGCCGTTGAGGCGACGATCTATGATCTGAGTCATACGCCTATCCTAGATTAGCAGAGCTTAAGAGGCTTTGCGGACGCGTAAATACCATTCACAAAGCAGTCTTACTTGTTTGTCGGTATAACCTTTTTGCACCATACGATTAACAAAATCTTCGTGCTTACGCTTGTCATCTGTAGTTGACTTGGCATTAAAAGAAATAACAGGCAGTAAATCTTCTGTATTAGAAAACATTTTCTTTTCTATTACTTCGCGAAGTTTTTCGTAGCTAGTCCAGTTAGGGTTTTTGCCATTGTTATGGGAGCGTGCACGTAATACAAAGTTAACAATCTCATTGCGAAAATCTTTTGGGTTGCTGATTTTGGCGGGCTTTTCGATTTTTTCTAATTCATCATTTAAAGCGGAGCGATCAAATACTTCGCCAGTATCTTGATCTCGGTATTCTTCGTCTTGAATCCAATAATCCGCATAAGTGACGTAACGATCAAAAATGTTTTGGCCATATTCAGAATAAGACTCTAGATACGCTGTTTGAATTTCTTTGCCGATAAATTCTGCATAATGCGGCGCTAGAATGCCTTTGATATGCGAAATGTAACGTTCTTGAATATCCGCTTGAAATTGTTCTTGTTCAATTTGTTGTTCTAACACATGTAATAAATGCACAGGATTGGCGGCAATTTCTTGATGATCGTAGTTGAATACGCGTGACAATATTTTAAATGCGAATCGGGTCGATAAACCTGACATGCCTTCATCAGGGCCGGCATAGTCACGATACTCTTGATAAGACTTGGCTTTCGGATCAACATCTTTTAACGATTCGCCATCATAGACGCGCATTTTTGATTCAATGCTAGAATTTTCTGCTTCTTTTAACCGCGATAACACGGAAAACTGCGCCATCATTTTTAAGGTGTCCGGCGCACATGCGGCTTTTGATAGGCTGCTGTGTTGTAATAATTTTTCATAAATTTTTATTTCATCTGACACACGCAAGCAATAAGGCACTTTGACGACGCTAATACGATCTAAAAAAGCTTCATTATTGCGATTGTGTTTAAAAGCTTGCCATTCGGATTCATTCGAGTGCGCCAAAATAATGCCGTCGAAAGGAATTGCGGATAATCCTTCCGTACCCATGTAGTTGCCTTCTTGGGTTGCGGTTAATAAAGGATGCAATACTTTAATTGGTGCTTTGAACATTTCCACAAATTCGAGTAAACCTTGATTAGCTTTGCAAAGACCGCCAGAAAAAGAATAAGAGTCCGGATCATTTTGCGAAAATTCTTCTAGCTTGCGAATATCAATTTTTCCAACCAATGAGGAGATATCTTGATTGTTTTCATCGCCGGGTTCGGTTTTGGCAATCGCCACTTGTTCGAGCACCGATGGCTTTAATTTAACGACGCGGAATTGAGTGATGTCGCCATTAAATTCATGTAAACGTTTAATCGCCCATGGTGAAATTAAACCCGTTAAGTAACGCCGCGAAATACCATAGTCCTCTTCTAATAAGTCAGCATCTTCTAGTGGCGAAAATAAATTTAAGGGTGATTCATTAATTGGTGAGCCTTTGATGGCATAAATAGGATGTTTTTCCATTAAGCGTTTTAATGTTTCTGCTAAAGACGATTTGCCGCCACCTACTGGGCCTAACAAATAAATAATTTGTTTCTTTTCTTCTAAGCCTTGCGCAGCATGCCGAAAATGCGACACGATATTTTCAATGGTTTCTTCCATGCCATAAAATTCGCGAAATGCAGGATAAATTTTAATTATTTTATTGGCGAAAATACGACTCAAGCGAGTGTCATGACGAGTATCCACTAATTCGGGATTACCAATCGCCATTAACATGCGTTCGGCGGGGCTGGCGTAAACACTGTGGTCGGCTTTACACAATGCGAGATATTCTTGAATGCTATATTCGTCTTCGCGTGCGGCTGCGAAGCGAGCTTGATATTGTTTGAAAATGGACATAACGCGACTCCTTATCATCTTACGTGTGCAGACAGCAGGTCGACACATGCGTATTGTCTTTACCTAATATATGCAAGAGTAAATGCAAGCCCTGTGCCATGGAATTTTTGACAGCAGCAATCGCTTGCAGGGAATTAGATGCATAACAAAAGTAATTAGTTGACGATTTGGTCCGCGATAGTCGGATGAACACTCGCATCGGTCATGCATTAACACCCATACTTTATATAGTGCACATTTACAGGATAGGGCGATGAGCTGTCTGAAAATGCAAAAATGGTCAAGATTTGCCCTTAAGGCAACGATTTGCCGCTTTAAATCTGCGATTGACGGGAATTTTACTAGCGAAACACTGCCCAATGCGCTGCGCTGCCCTATAATGAGCCGCGTTGCTATGACCACTTCGGAGTGTTGCTCTAAAGTTTTGGTGGCGAAACGAATCTTATTTAATTGTAAATTTTAATTGGGAGTTTTCTCTATGTCTAAATACGCTATTGTTGCTGTTACTGCTCTGTTCGCGGCGGGTTGCGCCACTGTTAATCCTTATACTGGAGAATCACAAACCTCAAAAGCGGCTAGTGGCGCTATGATTGGCGCGGCCACTGGCGCGATTTTAGGTGCAGCTACTGCAGATAATAAAAAGCAACGTAAAGATCGTTTATTAAAAGGCGCAGCGATTGGCGGTGCAACAGGTGGTGGTGTAGGTTATTACATGGATGTGCAAGAAAGTAAATTACGTCAAAAATTACAAAATACCGGTGTTAGCGTTACTCGTAACGGCGACACTTTGATTTTGAATATGCCTGGTAATGTGACGTTTGATAGTAATCAATCGAATTTAAAAGCGGATGTTGTACCAGTATTAGCTTCTGTTGTAGAAGTATTGAAAGAATACAACAAGACCTTGATTGTAGTGACGGGTCATACTGATAACACCGGTGGTGATCAATACAATCAATTATTGTCTGAATCACGTGCGCGTGCAGTAGGCGATCAATTGGTACGTACCGGCGTTGACGTGCAACGTGTATTAGCGAGCGGTTTTGGTAAAACTCATCCGATTGCTAGTAATGATACGGCTGAAGGTCGTGCACAAAATCGTCGTGTAGAGTTAACGTTAGAGCCTATCGCTGCGAAGTAATATTTCTATTACGGTTCTGCATCAAGAGCCGGTTATTTAACCGGCTCTTTTTTTTATAATTTTTTAATTAAGCGAGAGTATTTTGTATTATGCGTAAAACATTTTTACGTGGCCTCATCACAGTCTTGCCGATCTCGCTTACCGTTGTGGTGATTGCGTGGTTACTAACGGCAGCTGAGAATTTTTTGGGCGGTATGATTCGCTGGCTGCTGCCGGTTAATTGGTATGTGCCCGGTATGGGCGTGGTATTAGCGATAGCGTTAATATTTATGGTCGGTCTAACCATCAACGCTTATTTGGTTAAAATTTTGGTAGGTTGGGGCGAAAGTTTGATTGAGCGAATTCCGTTAGTAAAATCAGTGTATAGCGCCGCGCAAGATTTTATTAAATTTATCTATAATGATTCGAAAAAAAATTTACAACAAGTCGTCTTAGTAAAAATAACCGACGATATAAAAATTATGGGTTTCATTACCAAGCAATCCGTATTGTTAAACAACCACGATTATATTGCGGTCTATACGCCGATGAGTTATCAGATTGGTGGTTATACTTTATATACGACGGCGGATCGTATTGAAGCGTTGGATATTCCGATGGATAAAGCGATGCGCATGGTTCTGACTGCGAATATTTGATTATGACAATGGTATCGATAAATCCTTTTACGGGTGAAACCTTAGCGCGTTTTGCGGCGTGGTCAGTTGCTGAGATTGAACACGCGCTGCAACAGATCCCTCTGGCTCGCGCCGCGTGGGCGCAGCACAGTTTAGAGCAGCGTGTTGCTATTTTGCGCAAGGCATCCAGTATTTTAATCAGCCGGCGCGATGAATATGCGGCGTTAATTAGTCAAGAAATGGGCAAGTTGATGAGTGAGGCGCAGGCGGAAATTGAAAAATGCGCGTTGGTTTGTGATTATTATGTCGAGCATGCAGCAACATTTTTAGCACCGGAATCTATCAGTACACGCGCCACTCATAGTTATGTAAGTTATCAACCGCTGGGGACTGTTTTAGGCATCATGCCGTGGAATTTTCCGTTCTGGCAATTATTTCGTTTTGCTGCGCCCGCATTAGCTGCAGGTAATACCGTTATTTTAAAACATGCTTCGAATGTGCCGCAGTGTGCTTTAGCAATTGCGGATGTTTTTAAACAAGCCGGTTTGCCAGAACATGTGTTTATTAGCGCGTTGATTGCCAGTAAAGACATACCGCGTTTAATTGAAGATGCGCGTGTGCATGCGGTAACTTTAACGGGTAGCGAAGCAGCTGGCCGCCAAGTCGCGCAATTAGCCGGCGCCCATTTAAAAAAATCGGTATTAGAATTAGGTGGATCGGATCCTTTTATTGTATTGGCTGATGCTGATCTTGAGATGGCGAGCACTATTGCCATTGCGGCGCGTTTTAATAATGCGGGTCAGAGTTGTATTGCTGCTAAACGTTTTATTGTAGTGAACGACATTGCTGAAAAATTTGTGCAGTTGTTTGCGGATAAAGCGCAGCGTTTACGCGCAGGTGATCCTCGTGATGTACAAACCAGCTTAGCGCCGATGGCGCGTCCGGATTTGGTTGATGAGTTACATGCGCAAGTAGAAGATGCTTTGCAAAAAGGTGCGCGGGCGGTATTGGGTTGCGTAAAAACTAATAACAGTTGTTTTTATCCTGCCTCAATCCTAGATGGCGTGATGCCTACCATGCGTGCTTATCGTGAAGAGTTATTTGGTCCGGTTGCGAGTATTATACGTGTGACTGATGAAGCTGCCGCATTACGCATCGCCAATGACTCTAGTTATGGTTTAGGGGCGAGTGTTTGGACGCGAGATGTGGCGCGCGGTGAAAAATTAGCGTTACAGTTAGAAAGTGGTAATGCTTATGTCAATGCGATGGTAAAAAGTGATCCGCATTTGCCTTTTGGTGGCATCAAAGCATCGGGTTATGGTCGTGAATTATCTGTGCAAGGCATCCGTGAATTCGTCAACATAAAAACGGTATGGGTGCAATAGCCAGAATCCGTGGTATTTTTTTATAATAAGCTTGCATTTTGTGCTTGGTTTAAGCACCCTCAGCAGCGCTTGTTATAGTGAATAAAAGCACTGTTTTGCCGACCTAATCTTTGAGGATATTCAATGGAACTTTTATTACAGCCAGAGGTATGGATTGCCTTTGCTACGTTGACGTTATTGGAGATCGTGCTCGGCATTGATAACATTATTTTTGTCGCTATTTTAGTTAACAAATTACCCGTTGAGCGTCGTAAAGTAGCGCGGATCGCCGGTTTAGGTTTAGCCATGGGCTTGCGCGTTGGCTTATTGCTGGCATTAACGTGGTTGATGGCGATTAATGAACCTTTGTTTTTTGTATTAGGTGAAGATTTTAATTTGCGAGATCTGGTTTTAATTTTTGGTGGCTTATTTTTATTGACTAAAAGCACCTTAGAGATTCATGAAGAATTAGAAGGCACTAAAACTGACGCCAATCCTAAATTTAAACCAGTGAAAAGTTTTTTTTGGATTATGGTGCAAATTGCCGTCATCGATTTAGTCTTTTCATTAGATTCTATTATTACCGCGATTGCCTTGGCTAATGATATTGAAGTGATGGTGGCCGCAGTTATTATTGCGGTCTTAGTTATGATGGCGGCTTCAGGGCCGATCAGTCACTTCATCGATCGTCATCCAACTGTGCGTATGTTAGCCCTAAGCTTTTTGCTCTTAATAGGCATGATGCTGATGGTAGAAGGCTTTGGTATTCACGTTCCTAAAGGCTATATTTATTTCGCTATGGCTTTCTCTATGTTGGTTGAAGCACTGAATTCGCGGATTCATGCCCGTAATAATAGACAAAAAGAATAGCGCATTTTTTTACCGATAAACCATGACTTGATGAAGTCATGGTTCTGAGGAGTAGTATTCTTGTCTAGGTTGTGCGGATTGTTTCGATTCAGTGTTACGCTCCTCACTCTGTTGTGGTTTGGTTCAGCGTTAGCTGCAGTGCAGCCAGAATTAGATATTGATGGCGCAGATGCTAAATTAGAAGAAAATATTCGCACTTATCTTAACGTAGAAGATCGTAGTTGCGAGCGCAATCAAGGTCGGCAACGTTTATGGTTTGCGGAACTGAATACACAACTGCGCAATGCAGCTGAAGCCTTAGGATATTACCGCGCAAGTTTTACTCCTACCGTTATTAATAATAATAAATGCTGGGAACTGACCATCGACGTTATTCCAGGCGAGCAAATGAAAATTGCTGTGCTCGATATACAATTGTGGCGCATTGCTGACAGCGAAAAATTAATTGATCCGGAATTTGATGCCTTATTAAAAAACTTCCCCTTGCATGTAGGTGATCCAGTTAATCATGCAAATTATGAATTTGTGAAATCCGAATTGCTCACTTTATCTGCGCAGCGGGGCTATCTCAACGCACGGTTTGTAAAAAACGAATTACGCATCGACATTGAAAAAAATCAAGCTAGCATAACCATTGTTTATGAGGCGGGTGCACGAGCTTATTTTGGTGATATTACATTAGAGATTCAAAATAATTTTTTGGATGAAGACTTTGTTCGACGTTTTATTAAATTTAAAAAAGGTGATTATTTTGAAGCAGAAAAATTAATCGATCTGCGCCGCAATCTAAGCAATGCTCGGTATTTTAATACGATGAATGTTACGGCACCTACTGAACAAGTGGTTGATCAATTTATCCCGGTTAACATTAAGCTTTCACCTCGTGCGCGGAATAATTATTCCGTAGGCGCCGGCATTGCTACCGATACAGGCGTGCGTGGCAAACTTGGTTATGATAGGTATTGGTTAAATAAACAAGGTCATCAGTTTTCGAGTGAATTATTATTGTCGAAAGTATTAAGTGAAATTAATGGTGTTTACAAAATTCCGTTAGAAGATCCATCCGATGATATTTTTAATATAAAAGCTGGGTTTCAAACTCAAAATACCGATACGGAAGAGCATCAAACTTATTCTTTGGGGGTAGATTGGACCAATCGCCGACATGACACATTATTAGTGACGCGCTCAATTAGTTTTCAGCGAGAAACTTATATTGTGGCAGATCAAGAAGAACGCAATGTGGATTTGCTGATGCCAGGTATTAATTGGACATGGAGTGAATCATTAAGCTCTTTGTATCCCAAGCGGGGGCATTATTTTTCTTTAGATGTACGCGGCGCGCATGAAGATTTTTTATCTGATGTAAGCTTTTTTGAAGTGCGGCCAAATGCGCGAATAATTCGGCCACTTTTGGCGGGGCGTATATTGGGCCGTTTAACTTTAGGTGCAATTAGTATTGAAGATGTAAATGCATTGCCCGCATCCATTCGTTTTTATGCGGGTGGTGACTCGAGTGTGCGCGGTTACGCATATCAAAGTTTAGGCCCCTTAAATGATGAGGGCGAAATAATAGGTGGGAAAAATTTAGCGACTGCCAGTTTAGAATATGATTGGCGTTTTGTAGAAACCTGGGGCGTGGCCGTGTTTACTGATGCGGGTAATGCTTTTAATGAAGAATTAGTTGATGTTAAAAAAAGTGTCGGTGTTGGCGTACGTTGGTATACCGTAATCGCGCCAGTACGTCTGGATATTGCTTTTCCTTATGATGACCCATCCGCCAGTGATTATCGTATCCACTTAAGTTTAGGTGTGGATTTATGAAATGGCTGCGGCGTTTAGCCATAACCTTGGTAATACTCTGCATTTTATTGTTAATTTGTGTAGGTTTTTTGCGCTCTGAATCAGGCACGCGTTTTTTTGTTTACGTCATGAATTCAACCTTAGCTCCAAATTTAATAATTATTCCAGAAAGCGGCAAGTTATTTGAAGATGGTTTAGTTTTTAAAGAAATAAGTTATACCTCAGATACTTTTAAAATCGCTTTTTATGATGGCTTAATTGCTTTAAAGCTGGCAGATTTACGCGCTCGCGTATTAACCGCTTCTACGATCGTAGCTAAGCGCATGACTTATACAGAAACGCTTAAAGACGATTCTCCTGATTCACCTATTGATGTGCGTTTTCCTTTTAAAATGAGCATACAACAGGCGCAATTAAAGCTAATGGAATTTCATCTGCTTAACACCCAGTTTGAATTTTCGGATGTTGATCTTGCGGTTACTGCGCAGAATAATTATTTAGATATTGAAAAATTAAATGTCGTCTTTGACGGTTGGCAATTAGTTGCTACTGCACGTTTGCTGCTAAAAGATCATTTGCCATTGCAAGGTGTTCTGCATTGGCAAGGTCCAATCCAAGACTACACTTTGGGCGGTGTCGTTGCAGTGCAAGGCGACGTCGCTCGTTTGAAAGTTGATCAGACCTGGCAACAACCGATTATGGGCCATACCACGGGTTGGTTAACCACCGGCGCATTTGAAACGCCGTTATTACAAACTGCATTAAATACGCGTTGGCCGGCATTCAAGTGGCAAGATATAAATATTGGATCAGGTCATTTGCATTTACGAGGCACGTGGCCGACTTATGAGTTATCCAGCAAAACCGCCATTCAATATGCTGCTTATCCGCTTATTAATTTAAATTTACGACATGCAATTGTAGATGCGAATAAATTAAGCCAAGTTGATTTGCGTGCTGACATTAATGATGGTTGGTTGGATTTGCAAGGTGAATGGAATTGGCAGCAGCACGCCATTACATCGCGTTATCGATTTGTGAAATTAACACCTGCTATGTTTAATAAAGACTGGCAAGGGCAATTATCAGGTGGTGGTCGCGTGCATTGGCGTGGCACTACTTGGCAAAAAGCTGAATGGGGAGTTGAGCTGGTTAATTGGGTCGGTACTTGGCGAGGCCATGCTTTTTTTGCTGACGGGCAAGTGTATTGGCGGCAAGGTGCATTACATAGTCCGGGTTTTAGAATGAATGATGGTGTTAATGATATTAATATCAATGCAGCATTTACTCCATCGCAATGGCAGGCGGATAGTTATGCAATTTGGCATATTAATGCACCGGCTTTAGAAAATTTTTGGCCAAGCTTGGCGGGCAGTATCATTGGCCACGGTTATTGGAAAGGTCGTTGGCCGGCGTTTGATGTGCAAGCCGATGTGCAAATTAAAAATTTTCGTTATGAACAGTTTTATATAGATGAAGGTTATATAAAAATTGATCCGCGCTTTTCTGAAACTGAGCCGCATTATAAAAATCAAGCTGTCATATCTCTTAAAAAGCTGCACATACAAGATTTTGTTGTGGATTCGCTCAATATTGATTGGATCGGTCAATGGAATGATTGGCGGGGACATCTTATTGCACAAAAAGAAAATATTAATACAGAGGTTACATTTAGCGCTAAACAAGTGCAGGACAGTGATTGGTCGGGGCGTATCTTAGCGTGGAATATTAGCGTGCCGCTGTTGGGGTCGTGGCAGCTAAGCGAGGAAGTTGATTGGCAATGGCTAGATGATACCTTGATGCCGATTAGTTTACCTTGGGCTTCGCAAACTGCAACGTCGCGTGTCAATCTGCAAGGTAATTTAAAAAATGCAGAGTTTAGCGGTGAGGTACAAAACTTTGCAGTGCATCGTGTGTTAGCAGATTGGTTGTCATCGCGATTACAAGTAGAAGGTAATGCGAGTGCTGTATTTCGCGGCAATATAAAAAATGCGCAACCCATGTTTTCGGGTGAGATTGATGTAGCAGATGGCTTAGTACTTTTTAATCCGGAAAACAAAAAAGACGTATATCGCTATCCTTGGCAACGTGGTCATTGGCAATTTAAGCACGACTCACAACTCAGTGAATTTCAAGGACAGTTAAACATTCCCGGTATTTGGGAAGGCGACATGTTAGGGCAAGTGCAAAAGTGTTGTGATGACAACAGTCCAGTCAATGCACGCATTAAAATAAAATCTAATGATGTTGCATGGTTAGAAGGTTTGGATGCGCAAATTGATGCAATAGCGGGACAATTAAATATTGATTTAAGTGTAGTCGGCACACTGAGTAAGCCGACCTTATTAGGCGGTGCTTATTGGCATAAAGGACGTTTTGGTTTAGCTTCTATGGGTGTTGTGTTAGAAGACATTGAATTGCAGTTGGAGCATAAAGGCAATGGGCGGCTGCATATGGAAATGGTTTTTAAAAGCGATGGTTATGGTCATTTGCGCGGCGATCTAATTGCAAATGATTGGCAAGACTGGCGTTTGAATGCTGCCTTGTCTGGGAAAAATTTAAAAGTATTTGATACCGAACAATTAAAATTATGGGCTTCACCGGAATTACAAGTTGATTGGCGTAGTCAGGGCATTACTCATCAAGTGAATTTGCAAGGCAAAGTTGATATTCCGCGCGCTAAGATTGAACCGCGTGAGCTGCCTAAAAAAGCGATTCGTCGCAGTGCGGATGAAGTGATTGTTAATCAATCAGTCAGTACAAAATCTCAAGATAATATTGCGCTCACGAGTGATTTGGAAATTACCTTGGGTGAAGAAATTCAATTCCTTGGTTTTGGTGTGTTGGCGAATTTAGAAGGTCAGATGAATATTTATGATCAGCCGGGTAAAAAAACACGTGCAAGTGGCGAGATTCGTTTAAAGGAAGGTCAATATCAAGCCTATGGTCAAAAACTGACGATTGAACAAGGGCGTTTTATTTTTCAAGGTCCTTTGGATAATCCGGGTTTAGATGTGACAGCAACGCGCACAGTGGATGATTATCGCGTCGGTTTGGTAGTGACCGGAACGTTGCGTGATCCTAAAAGTCGAGTTTTTTCTGAGCCGGCCGTGTCTGATAGTGAGGCGTTGAGTTTGTTGGTATTAGGTAAACCTTTAAGCACTGCAACGGAAACGGATACAAATAGTATGTGGGCAGCGGTGGCATCATTGGGTTTATTACAAAGTGAAAATTTACGTGAAGGCATGAGTGATACTTTTAAAATCGATCATTTGTCCGTAGACACGGACGAAAATCGAAAAGAGTCCGCATTACTAATTGGTAAATACATCACGCCAGCGCTGTATGTGCAATACAGTGTGGGTTTGTTTGATCAGTTAGCCTCTTGGGGTGTGCATTACACGCTCGATAAAAATTGGCGTATTGAAGTAGAAACAGGTTATCGCAGCAGTTTAGATTTATTGTATCAAATTGAACGTGATTAATATCAGCCCGTTGCAGGTGGTTCGGCGATTGAAGGTATTTCCATTGTTTGTGACGATGCATTGTTAAATTGATTGGACTCAGCTTCTTCAAGATGCGCGATATGAAAGATTGCATCCCCCTCATTTACTAAAGGTAAATTAGTTCGACCAATAATGAGTCCTTCACGATCGCAGCGTACGGGACAATCGGTGTTTGAAAATAAATCCGTAGGGTTGGCGATGATACCTAATTCGGTACCGCTTTCTACTTTTAAACCTAAAGCCGCAACATTTCGCATAATGCCACTTTGTTGTGCGCGTTCCCAATGACTAGAACGTGCAATGAAAGGTTCTATTATTTTGGTTGGTATATTGTTCGTGGGTAACATGTTCAGTGCGCGCATGACCGATAAAATCCCTTCTACACCCAGGCAAATTCCCGCTTCATCAAAACGTAATGCTTCGCCGGATTCATAAAGTAAAGTAGGAATGCCTAGTTCACGCGCTGCTTGGCGTAAAGAACCATCACGCAAAGTAGATTTAATAACCACCGGCGCACCAAACGCGCAGGCTAAACGTTTGGTTTCTGGGTCATCTATGTTGGCGCGAATTTGCGGTAGATTGACGCGGTGATGTGCACCCGTGTGAATATCAATACCGTGAGTACATTTGCTAACAATTTCTTGCATAAAGATATGGGCTAAACGTGAAGCCAAAGAACCGTGTGATGAACCGGGGAAAGAACGATTTAAATCACGATGGTCGGGCAAATAACGCGAACGTTGAATGATGCCAAAAATATTCACAATCGGTACTGCGACAACCGTGCCCACTAATTGTTGCATGGCTTCATGGCGCATGATGCGACGAATAATTTCTACACCATGAAGTTCATCGCCATGAATCGCGGCGCTAATAAACAAGCGCGGCCCTGCGTGTTTACCATTGATGACATGTACTGCTAAACCTAATGGGGTTTGCGATGTGTAAAAATTGGGTATCGGTAATTCGACAATGCCTTGAGTATGTGCGGAAAATTGTTTGCCATTAATCGTGATGTCATGACTCATCTAACTTAGCCTTTGCCGCGTGTACGCGTGTTATTTGGTTTGGCATGTTGTTCAATAAATTCAATGATCATGCCGGCGATATCTTTATTGGTCGCTTGTTCAATGCCCCGTAAGCCCGGCGATGAATTCACTTCCATGATTAAGGGGCCACGTGATGAACGTAACATATCGACACCACACACATTCAAACCCATAATTTTTGCAGCTTCTACCGCGACGGCGCGTTCTTGCGCAGTCAATTTAACGAGTTGCGCGCTGCCACCGCGATGTAAATTCGAACGAAACTCACCGGCGGCAGCTTGACGTTGCATCGCAGCGATTACTTTTCCGCCTACGACGAGACAGCGAATATCCGCACCATCGGCTTCGTGAATAAATTCCTGGACTAAAATATTGGCATCTAATCCCATAAATGCTTGAATCACGCTTTCAGCAGCATTATGTGTTTCGGCTAATACCACACCAATGCCTTGCGTACCTTCGAGTAATTTAATGACTAAGGGCGCGCCACCGACTTCACGAATTAAACCCGGGATATCATCGGGTGAATGCGCAAAAGCGGTAGCCGGAATGCCTACGCCTTTGCGAGCGAGTAATTGCAAAGAGCGTAATTTGTCGCGCGCGCGCGTAATCGCCACGGATTCATTAACGCAATAAACGCCCATCATTTCAAATTGACGCACTACAGCCGTACCATAAAAAGTAACCGATGCACCAATGCGTGGAATCACCGCGTCATAATCACGCAGCTCTTCATTTTTATAATGAATCGTCGGATCATCGGAAGTAATGTCCATGAAACAACGTAAATGATCAATAACGCGAATTTCATGCCCTCGTTGTTGGGCTGCTTCAACTAAACGCCGCGTCGAATAGAGGCGGCTGTTACGAGAGAGAATAGCGATACGCATATAAATCCTGACAAGGTGAGCGGGTGATAATAAATATCAACTGAGCTGAGGGTGTTGATACGGAGCTAGTATAACCGCGCGGCTGCAGTCAGTAAAAATTGATGCTAAGTCGTTTTTCTGAGAAGTGTTGCATGATAGAAATATGACATTGGTAATACCCGTATTTTAGTTTCTGGATATCGGCAGGGCAGGCGCCACTGTAATAAGCCGGTGTAATAATGGGTCTGGGTCGCAGGCTAGACTGCTTATGTTCGTAGAGTGGGCTATCTTTATTCTTAAGTATTTGTCGGGTGTTTTTATGAGATTTATTAAGAATATGACAGTAATGGAACTATTTGCGAGCCCCGGAACTTCAGGGTAATCCACGGCAATGCCGAGGTTCGTCGGATTGTAAAGAATTTGATTTACAGTGGCCCGTGAGTCGCATATAAAGCGCCTTTATGGGCAACAGTTCCCATCTGCTTACGGAGAGAATTTGATCCATGATAAACGACAGTATTGATGAACCTACTTTTGATGATGCGGTAGTTGAGGTACGTCCTCCTAATCAAGCCTTAGAAAAAGTCTTTGATAATGTGTTTGAAACCGTTTTACGCGTCGCTAGTGTAGAAGGCGGCGGCGTGAAGCGCAGTTTGAATACGGAAGGCTTGAAAGAAAATATCGATCATTTAAAAGGAGACGCTTGTTATCGTCGTCGTCTTATTGAATTACTTAAAGAACAAAAGAATTTGGAAGCTAACATTGGTGAGAATTTTGAAGATTTTAGTGGGTTTGAGGATTTGGAAAATACTGAGACGCACTAATACCTGTTTTGCTTGATAGGCTGGAATGCCTAAAGTAGATAGTAATGAAAACAGCAGGGTGAGAGGTTTTATTGTGCCCCCGTTTATTGGCGCAGGCGGAGGACTATGAAGCAGTTTATGAAGCCTGTCGTCAACAAACCGCGCTTAACCTGGTCATCACACCCACCGCTGTTAAAGCTCAATAAACTCTGCCCGCGTAGCGGGTTTTTTTATGTCTAGCGTTAGGTGAACTACAACGCTAACGGTGGTTTGCCTGCAATATAAGATCGAGATACATCAATTAAATAACGCCCACTAAATGCCGTCCGCCCCAGCAACATACGAAACCGCATGCTCGCGCGGCTGGTCAGTGTAATGTCGATTGGATAGCTGTGATTGCCGATGACGATAGGCGTTTGTATGACCCAGCGTAGTTCACGATGTCCACCGGAATCAGTGACTTCGCGTTGATCCACAATTAATGCTTCGCAGGTTTGAATAATGTCTATTTTGCGTGGATTGGGCTGCAAATGAAAACGCACTTTGCGCACATTATTTTGCTCGAAAGGCGTAATTTCAAACGCGTGTAATGCGGAGGTGCGCGCGCCACTGTCTAATTTTGCTTTGATACGGGTAATACCGAGTTCGGGCAGGGCAACCCATTCGCGCCAACCTAAACAAATTAAAGTGTCTGTAGTCAATGGAGGATTTTCGCAGTGAATAAGAATGACATCGACTATAACCTTACAGCACAGGAATGAGAACGTAAAAATACCACTATAAGAACTTAGTAAGGCTTGTATTACAGTGGGGAACTCTGTTAAAAATACCATGCCATTGAGAATGAAACGATTTCGCAATAATAATATTTTAGAGGGAGCTAGCGAGTATGGATTATCTTCTCAATCATGACTTTATGCCGCATGGTCATTGTTTCTTGTGGCGCCCCGACTTGTTATGGCTGCATGTCTTATCAGATATATTTATTGCTCTCGCTTATTACACCATTCCTGTTGCTTTAATTTATTTAGTTAAGAAACGCACTGATTTGCGTTTTAATCTTTTGTTTGTATTGTTCGCCGTATTTATTTTTGCGTGTGGTACTACGCATCTGGTGGGTGTACTTAATGTTTGGCATGGCTATTATTATTTAGAAGGTTGGTTAAAAGCAATCACCGCATGTGTGTCGATTGTTACAGCGCTGATATTGTGGCCGCTCATGCCGAAATTGTTAGCCATACCTAGCCAAGCCACCCTCGAACAAAAAAATAACGAACTATTAAATGCGCAAGCGAGCTTGCAGCAACTTAATAACGAGCTTGAACAACGTATTTCAGAAAGAACCGCAGCGTTACAACGAGTGAACGTTGATTTAGAGCGATTTGCGCACTTAGCTTCGCATGATTTACGAGGACCATTACGTGGAATGAATACGTATGCGCAGATTTTGTTGGAAGATTATGGTTCACAGTTAGATGAGCCCGGATTAAAGAAGCTCACTGTATTAGTGGAACTGACACATAAATTAGACGAGATGATTGCTTCTTTACTAGAATATTCTCGCATATCTGCTAATAAGACAGAGCTTGCAGAGGTAAATGTTAAAGCAGTATTGGATGAAGTGTTAGCATTGCTGTGTATTGAATTAGAAGGTACGCAGCTCATTAGCAAAGTCAGCACAGACGTAACGTTAAAAACGGATCCCGTGTATTTAGCTGAAGTGTTGCGTAATCTGGTAGGTAACGCGATTAAATATAATGATAAATTAGATAAACGTATTGAAATTGGGCTGTTAAGTGTCGAGCAGTTAATCAAGAAAAGCGGCATTATTCCGGCAGGTGTGAGAACTACTTGCAAAATTGTTTATGTTAAAGATAATGGTATCGGTATCAAGTCAGAACATTTAACCGTCATATTTGAAATGTTCAAACGTTTATCGGCAAGCAACGTGGATCAACAAGGGAGTGGAATCGGTCTGGCAATGGTGAAACGCATGATCGAGCAACACGGTGGTTACATTTGGGTGGAGTCAACTTATGGAAAAGGCAGCACATTTTATTTCACGCATGCAGGAAATTAAAAACGTGAGCGCATTAATTGAAGCTCGTTCGGTAATGGTGGTTGATGATAGTGTCGAAGATCATGAAGCCTTTGTACGTGCATTTCGGCGTGTGGGTGCAAAAAATGAAATATCGCCCTTCCTAGACTGTGAAAAAGCATTAGAGTCATTAGGGCACAGCAAGAGTAATCCAGTAGAGCATGAACGATTACCCGCGTTGATATTTGTTGATCTGAATATGCCTGGTACAGATGGCCGCGAATTTCTGCGTCGGGTTAAAACAGATGAACGTTTAAAATGCATTCCGGTGATTGTATTAACTACGTCAGTGGACGATCGAGATGTTAATTATTGCTATTCGGCCGGTGCAAATGCCTTCATTCGTAAACCCGTTAGCCTGATGGATTTTTATGATATGTTGGATAAAACCTGTCGTTTTTGGTTTGATGCTGCTAATTTACCTAAATGTTAAAGAATCAAATTAGTCGATTCCTTTAATGCCTAGTTGTTGTGGATAGGTTTGTAGTGCCTTCAAAATAGTTTGAGCGCGTGAATCTTTGTCATATTGAATCTGTAACTCAGCTAAGGTTTTCTGGTAAGCCTCTAGCGCTGATAGGCCATCGCCATTTTTTTTATCCAATAATTTTTCTGCGCAATATTGTTGCCACCGTTGTTGCTCTTCGGTATTTAAAGTATCTGGATAATTACGCGCGCGATATCTGAAAAATAATTCGAATAAACGCGCATCTTCAAATGCGGGTGTCAGTCCAGCGAGCTTTTCGGGAGCAAGGCTGCGAATTTTTTGCATGCGGGCTCGATCTTCATTACTGAAAAACCCTCCGCGATATAACATTAGTTCTGGGTCAGGCGTGTCAGATTTTTCGTCATCTGAAAAATTATTTTCAAATACTAAGGGTAATATTTGAGCTAAATCTCGGCGCGTCAATAAACTTTTTAAATGTTTTTCAGCAGTTTCGATAGTTAATTGAATTCTTGTCGCGCTGCTTTCATTCCATGTGGTCAGTGGTGCCAGCGCGGGGCTTTTATTCAGATGGATAAGTTTTAAATGAATACGTTCCATGTTTTCTGGTAATTCATTCTGTTTAGTAAATACGCACTGCTTAATTTCGTCTATGTCGAGTTCTAATAATGCATCGGGCGCATAACGTAAATCATAAGCGATCACCGCATTACGATTTTGCGCGTGCGTGGCTAACGGGACAAATAAACTCGTGCAAGCAAATTGTGCGGGAATCATCCCGCTGGTATGTAATAGTATCTGTGCTTGTTGTGGATTTAAAATTTTGCTGACTTCTTGACGTTGTCGTAAGCGAAATAAATAATCAAATAAACGCGGTTGTTGCTGTTTAATTAAACGCGCTAAGCCAATGGTTGCATAGACATCCGAAAGCGCATCATGCGCAGCGGTGTGACTAATATTATTAGCGTTAGTTAAATCTTGTAATTTAAAACTGGGTGCGCCATCGGGATGCTGTGGCCATTCAATACCTTCCGGACGTAAGGCGTAACACATACGCGCCATGTCTAATAAATCCCAACGTGAATTACCGTGTTGCCATTCGCGTGCGTAGGGATCAATAAAATTTCGATAAAACAAATGACGTGTGACTTCATCGTCAAAGCGAATGCTGTTGTAACCCAAGGCGCACGTGCCTGGTTGATTTAATTGGCCATGAATATGATCGGCGAAGCGCTTTTCTGCCACACCTTTTTCCAAGGCCATTTGCGGTGTAATGCCCGTTAAAAGACACGCTTCTGCTTGCGGCAAGCGATCTGGTGTGGGTTTACAGTACCAGGTATGAGGTTCATCAATAATATTAAAATCTAAATCAGTGCGCACGCCAGCAAATTGCGCAGGTTGATCGCGAGCCGGTGAAATGCCAAATGTTTCGTAGTCATGCCAATAAAAACTGGGAGGAGTGGACACGGCGAAATCATCCTGTATGCGTTATAATTGCTGCATTATACGGTCTAGTTACTTTTAACCCTATCCTGCTGCCTATGAAAATTGTTGTTGTCGCATTATATAAGTTTGTCCAATTACCTGATTATGTCGAGCTGCGTGCAGCCATTTTGAAAATATGCCTGCAGCATAATATCAAAGGCACTTTGTTATTAGCAGAAGAAGGTATCAATGGAACGATTGCGGGCTTTCGCGAAGATATAGATCAGGTTTTAAAGTATTTGCGTAATGACGCACGTTTGGTCGATTTAGAACCTAAAGAGTCTTTGCACGACATCCCGCCTTTTCATCGCATGAAAGTTAAACTTAAACGCGAAATTGTCACGATGGGCGTGGAAGATATTCGCCCTGGCGAAATGGTGGGCGCGTATGTTGAAGCCGCGGATTGGAATCAGCTTATTAGTCAGCCGGATGTAACATTAATTGATACTCGCAATCGTTATGAAATTAGCATCGGCCAATTTAAAAATGCAGTAGATCCGGAAACCACTAATTTTCGTGAATTTCCCGAATACGTTGCGACGCATTTAGATCCTAATAAACATACTAAAGTCGCCATGTACTGCACCGGAGGAATTCGTTGTGAAAAAGCCACGGCGTATTTACTAAAACAAGGTTTTAAAGAGGTTTATCATCTTAAAGGCGGCATTTTAAAATACTTGGAAGACGTTCCGGCCGCAGAAAGTTTGTGGCAAGGCGAATGTTTTGTGTTTGATCAGCGTGTTGCAGTGGGTCATGATTTAGAAATGGGTTCTTATGATCAGTGTCATGCGTGCCGTCATCCGATCGATGAACAAGATAAACAATCTGTACATTATCGTCCGGGTATTTCTTGTCCACATTGTTATGCGACTTTTACAGAAGAACAAAAAGCCAGTGCCGCTGAACGTTATCGACAAGTGCAATTGGCGCAGCAGCGCGGTGACGCACATCTGGGTGTACCGCAACAACCCGATAAAACACGCAGATCTAATTAATATTTCTTCTATTAGTGTCTAAAGTTTTTATAGATAGAGCCGCTAAGTAACTCATAAGCGTTTTCAGTGTCGCAACGGACTAGCATGAGAACTAGGAGTGAACGTGGAAATCAGTGGTTTACAAAATGCAGGTTTACAGGGGATCCGTGAGGGTCTGCGCGGTTTACGTGATACCGCCGAAGCGGTAGCGCGTACGGGTACTACCGATCAGCAAAGTAGTGCCGCCGATAGCGCAGTGCATTTAGTGGATTTGAAAATGCATGAATTACAAGTCGCGGTGTCCGCCAAAGCCGTGCAAGCAGAAAATAATGCGATAGGTTCTATCTTAGATATTTTTGCTTAAAGACATGTTGCGCGCTTAACGTCGACGCGCAGGATTAAAAAATCGTACCTTGCGATGTTTAAATAGCGGAATTAATAACATGCCCGCCACAAACCCGCCAATGTGAGCGGCCCACGCAACACCCCCTTCAGTATTAGGCGGCGCGGTACTCAACCAGGCTTCTAACCAAGAATTAATCAATTGAAATACAAACCAAAACATCAACACTAAGCCCGCTGCTATGCGGGTGGTATGAATAAAAATACCTAATGGAATAGCGACTAATACTTGTGAGCGTGGATAGAGTAATAAATAAGCACCCAAAACGCCGGAGATGGCACCGCTAGCACCAATCATAGGTAATAGTGATTGTGGGTTAAACCATACTTGAGTCAGTGCGGCTAGTGCACCGCAGAGTAAATAAAAAATAATGAAACGGCCGTGTCCCATGGCATCTTCGATGTTGTTGCCGAAAATAAATAAAAACCACATATTGCCGATTAAATGTAACCAACCGCCATGCAAAAATTGCGATGTGAACAGCGTAAGCCACGCTGGGAAAAAATAATTTTCGGTGGGAAACCAAGTGGAATGCATAAAATCATGCAACACATGAGCAGGTTTTACGCCGAGCGCCATGATAATGGCTTGGCTATGTTGTGCAGCAGATAATTGCCACAAAAACGCGGCGATACAACTAATAATAATTAACCACGTTATCCAGGGACGGCGTCGTGTGGGATTGTCATCGTGCAACGGAATCATTAGCGGTCTTCGAAAACAAAGGATGGCGCACTATAAACTAAGCATTGTGCTCTGTGTGTAGTCGGTAAGCGTTAAAACATTATTCGTTATTGATGACCACATCATCCAGTGTCAGCACGGTAAACAAGGCCATAAGAAATAAGGTTGATAATTGTAGTGCGAGCGGCATAGTGATAGTGAGCAGGCCACCGATCGTCCACATGTAACGGAGCGCGTCCTTACGCCGTTGCTGCTTGCGGCGCTTTTCCATGAGTAGCAGCAGTTTATCCTTAGTGCTTTCCGTCACATGCCCGTGGTCGTTCCTTTGTGTTTTTTTGGTGCGCATGTCACATTCCTTGTGCATTTGACGATCGGTAGAACCTGCACAGTAATTAGCGGTCGTCGGCGCGAAAAGTTGAGCGTAATAAAGATTTTATTTGTTGAATAATCAAGCTATGGATAAAGGTAAAGTATTTTGCAGATGGTGCAAGATGCGCGTTTCTAACCAATAACCCTGATGTTGACGAAAACCCACATGACCGCCGTGGTCGCTTAATTCTAGTTGTACGCAGGCGGGTAATTCCGCTGCGGTGGGGATGCAATCGTGAGTCATGAAAGGATCGTCCAGCGCATGCAAAATTAAAGTAGGCGTTTGAATATTGGGGATATAAGCACGTGAACTCGATTGTGCATAATAATCATGCACGTCACGAAAACCATGCAAAGGTGCGGTGACTAAATTATCAAATTCCCAAAAATCTCGACAACGCAACGCAGCTTTATGATCAATGGGTAAAGCCACGGTTTTTAATTTGAGCCGCAAACTTTTTTTCATGCCGCGTAATAAATAATCACGATAAAATTTTGAAAATCCACGATTCAAACGATTAGCGCAACTAGCTAATTCAAAGGGTACCGAAATTGCAATAGCAGTTTGCAAACCACTCACTGCCTGTTCGCCTAATAATTTCAGCAAAACATTCCCGCCTAAAGAATAACCAATCGCGGCTAATGGTGCTTGTGGAAAACGGTGTTGTAATTGTTGAATCACATAACGTGGATCGGTAGTCTCGCCGGAATGATAACTGCGCGGTAAGCGATTCGCTTCACCGGAGCAACTGCGAAAATGCATCAATACACCGCGATAACCGTGTTGTTGTAAAGTTTGTAAAATGCTGCTGGCATATTTTGAATCAATCGAACCTGCCAGGCCATGCAAAACTAATACGACGGGTGTGTCTGCAGTGGCATTGGCGACATCAGTAAAATCTAAATCTAAAAAATCGCCATCATTTAATTCCCAGCGTTCGCGATGAGTGCTGAGGACAGGGCGTGCGCGAATTTTGCTAGCCCATAATGTTTGTGCGTGACCGTTGGTTAGCCACCAGGGTGCTTTAAAAAAAACTGACATACCTATTTAATCGTGGTCAATCGTGGTTAATTGTTCAAGAATAGCGGGGTTTTCTAATGTTGATATATCTTGGGTAATGGGCTCGTCGCGTGCAATGGTGCGGAGTAAACGCCGCATGATTTTCCCAGAACGAGTTTTGGGTAAATTATCCGCAAAACGAATAACCTCGGGTTTAGCCAGCGCACCAATTTGTTCAGTAACCCATTGTTGCAAATCTTTTTCTAATGCCAAACGTGCAGCACCTTTTGGTCTACCGTTACGCGGAACAACAAAAGCAAAAATGGCTTCGCCTTTAATATCGTGTGGGAAACTCACCACGGCGGCTTCGGAAATTTCTGCATGTGCAACTAATGCAGATTCTATTTCCATCGTGCCTAAGCGATGACCGGATACATTCACCACATCATCAATCCGTCCCATGATCCAAAAATCGCCATCAGCATCACAACGCGCGCTATCACCCGCAACATAATATTGTTGCGAAAATTTATTCCAATAGGTATCGATATAACGTTGTGAGTCGCCCCATATATTTCGCAACATGCCCGGCCATGGTTTAGTGATAACAAGATAACCACCTTGATTTGCGTGAGTAATTCTTTCACCGTGATCATCGACTACAGCTGCAAAAATACCGGGCAATGCTTGTGTGCAAGAACCAGGCTTAGTAGTCGTCACACCCGGGACAGGCGCTAACATATGTGCGCCGGTTTCTGTTTGCCACCATGTATCTACAATCGGACAACGCTCATGACCAATGATGTTGTGATACCACATCCATGCTTCCGGATTAATCGGTTCACCGACACTGCCGAGTAAACGTAACTTTGATAAATCATATTGCGCAGGAATGTCATCACCCAATTTCATTAATGCACGCAAGGCGGTGGGCGCAGTATAAAAAATACTCACGTGATGATCTTGGCAAATTTTCCAAAAACGACCGGCATCTGGAATAGTGGGTGCACCTTCATACATAACAATCGTTGCACCCGCTGCCAGTGGACCATACGTGACATAACTATGACCCGTAATCCAGCCGACATCGGCAGTACACCAAAAAATATCGGTATCTTTTAAATCAAATACCCATAGATTAGTTAATAAAGACCACAGTAAATAACCGGCGCTACTGTGTTGAATGCCTTTAGGTTTGCCGGTTGAACCTGAGGTGTAAAGTAAAAATAAGGGATGCTCACTATCAACCCACACGGGTGCGCATTCCGTTGCAGCGGATTGCATCAATGTATGCCACCAATGATGATGTTGGTGATCACGCTGCGCGTGCATGGAAACGTTGTTATGCGTACGTTGCAATACCACGACATTTTCAATAGTCGCGCAGCCCGCGGCTAACGCTTTGTCCGTCGTTTCTTTTAAAGGAATAATTTTGCCGCCGCGATGGCCGCCATCAGCCGTAATTAATAATTTTGCGCCGGCATTTTCAATACGATCTTTAAGTGACTCGGCAGAAAATCCGCCGAATACTACTGAATGAATCGCGCCAATACGCGCACAAGCCTGCATAGCAATAACAGCTTCTGGCACCATCGGCATATAAATGACAACGCGATCGCCCAGCTGTATGCCTAATGAGATTAAAACATTCGCAAATTGACTGACTTCACGATGTAGTTCGCGATAAGTGAGTTTGCGTATATCGCCAGGCTCACCTTCAAAAATAATCGCGGTTTTATCGCCGCGTGTTTTTAAATGACGATCCAAACAATTGGCGCTGACATTGATTTTGCCACCTGTAAACCATTCATAAAATGGCGCACGACTATCATCTAAAACGCGGGTGTAGGGTGTTTGCCAATCTAAATGACGAGTAGCAAGTTGATCCCAAAAACCAATAAAATCAGTTTCAGCTTGCTGTTTCAATGCGGCAACATCAGTATTTTTTAAAGTTGCGTGTTGACTAAAGTTTTTTGCGGGCGGGAAACGTCGATTTTCTATTAAAACAGAATCTAGATGATCAGCCATATTGTTCCCTTGTGTTAATAACGGGCGTAGACGGTGACTTCTTCACGATCGTGATACAGCTGTTTGTAATTTATCTCTAAACGTAAACGCGCCGTCCGAGTAATGCGATGAATTCGTTCGAGTGCATCTTGCAATGCAAGGTAACGTTTTTTCATCGGTAATTTTAAATTAAAGATAGCTTCTTGACACCATTGATTAACAAACCATTGTGCCATCAACTCTGCCACGCGATTAGGTTGTTCAACCATGTCGCAGACTAACCAATGCACAGGTTTTTCGGGTTGAAAACGAAATGCATCGTGACGTATATGAATAACTTTACCGCTTTCTAATAACGCGGCTTGCAAAGGGCCGTTATCAACCGCGATCACATGCATGCCCAGTTGCGTTAATTGCCATGACCAACCGCCTGGCGCAGCACCTAAATCAACAGCACGATGTTTTGCACTCAAACGGCGTGTGCGTTCTTTATCCGGTATAAATAAATGCCAGGCTTCTTCAAGTTTTAAGGCGGATCGACTAGGCGCGGCATGAGCTAAACGTAAACGCGGAATGCCCATCGGCCATTCACTGCTATTGTCGCGCAAACTCACACCTATCCAAGCGCTGGTGCCATTAATAAGCACTACGTGTAAACGATACAGCGCATTGCTTTGCCAGTTAGCGGTTTTTTGCAATGCACCTAAAATAGGACCGTTGAGTTTGCGAGCGAGTGTGGATAATTCTTTGCCATCATTCGTGTCAAACGTTTCTACAAACACTTCATTAACGGCGGGCAATTGTTCTGCAATCGCTAAGATGCTGCTGACGCGATCTGTGACTAATAATTCAGTGGCTTGATGCAAGCCTACAAACCATTGACGCGTAAAACATACTTTAGTGAAAGGTAATTTTTCTAATAGCGTGATGCCATCAGCTGCACTATTGATGATGAATAATACATAGGCTTGGTTGTCACTGGTTTTGGCGTAACCATTAATATTATGACCCGCAGCAAGTTCAGTGATTTCTGCCGCGCATTCTTTTTCGAAGCCTGCGCGGCAGTGTAGAAATAAATGATGATTCAAGGGAGTTAACTTATTTGGTTTTAGGTTGAGGTGGAAATGGCGTTAAAATAGTATTCACTACATCGTTAATAATTGCATCAGCTCTGTTTTGCACATCGCCATATAATTTTTTTGAAACAGCACCGCTCCAAATAGGTTCTTTGCTTTGCGCGTCAAATATATCAATGGTTAAAGTACCTTCGCGATAACTGTAAGCATCTACAATATTATTCCCCCAAAAACCATAACCGCTACCGCTACGATTACGAGAACTACGTGCGCCATAAAAAAACCCGTTAGGATAAGTATCGATCTGAATTTTATCGCGTGAGCCCACAGTAAACGACACTATTATGGCAGGATTGGCTTCCGTGTTAGTTTTGGCATAACCCTTCGCTATTAATTTTTCTTCGATACTATTTTGAATTTTTTTGAGCAACATCGGGCTCATGGTAGTGGTAGAGTCGGTAGCCACGCTATAAGGCTTATCTGAAGCCCATGCAAAACTTTTATATTGATCAAAGGCAATGTTGTCGTCATATAACACAACTGGCTTTAATGCGTGTGTGCAGGCATTTAAAAACAATAAGCTGCCGAATATTAATGCGAATTTTAATAAAGGCGATAATAAACGATGCATTAGGCGTATGGGTTTCATGAGGACAATATCCTTGTTGATCAAATGTTATTTAAATAATAATCGCAAAAAATACTGCTGCAAATAACGGTAAAAAATTACAAGCCAACTATAGATCTATTATCTGTTGCGTAGACGCTAGGCGCAAGTCAATTATTTGAATTAGTATTTAATAGGCATCATTTGTGTGCGTTGCGGCACAGTCGCTATGCGCCAAGATTTAATAGCATTTTCTAAGATGCTTTTGGGTGTATTAAATTCTATTGTAGGTTGGCCTAAAAAAACCAACGCAGCTAATAATTGTTGCAAAATATGTTTATTGTTAAGTGCCGCCGCATGATTTTGTTTGCTCAATTTTTGACCTTGCTCATCGAGTGCAATCGGCACATGTGCGTAGTGTGGTGTGTTATAGCCTAAACATTGCTGTAAATAAATTTGTCGTGGAGTTGAATCTAATAAATCATAACCGCGTACAACATGACTAATATGTTGCGCGGCATCATCAACGACCACGGCTAAGTGATAACTGTAATAACCATCGCGGCGCAATAAATTAAAATCACCGATCTCACTTTCTAAACATTGCGCATAAGCGTCTTGAATTGCATCGCTACAATAAATAGCGGTATTGTGCGTGCGCAAACGTATCGCCATTTCGCGGGCTGGATGTTGGGCTTGGGTGCGACATGTGCCCGAGTAAATAGGGCCATAACGTCCCATTTTACAATGGTCATGTAACTCTTGACGTGAACAACTACAGGGATAGCTGTGTGCGGCTAATTGATTTAATGCATTACGATAAACATCTAGTCGTTGGCTTTGATAAATGACGGTTCCATCCCAGTGCAAACCAAACCTTTCTAAGGTGCGTAAAATATCATCGGCCGCGCCGCGCATAACCCGTGGCGTGTCTATATCTTCGATCCGCACTAACCATTGTCCGCCTTGTGCTTTAGCGTCTAAATAACTCGCTACGGCGGTAATCAAAGAACCAAAATGAAGAGGGCCGCTGGGAGTAGGAGCAAAACGTCCGATGTACATACGTTGCGCCGAGGAATGAGTTAAATGCAGCAGGGAAAGAACTAAGATGCATCATGCGCTTTAAAACGCATGATGCAGGTTTAAGATTTAAGCGCGTGTTTGTTTTTCTTTCATTTCGTCTAACGTTTTGCAATCAATACACATGCTTGCGGTTGGTCGTGCTTCCAAACGACGTATACCGATTTCGATGCCGCAGGCGTTGCAATAACCATATTCTTCACTATTGATGGCGGTTATAGACTCTTCAATTTTTTTAATTAATTTACGTTCACGATCACGTGCGCGTAATTCCAAACTAAATTCTTCTTCTTGAGTAGCGCGATCATTGGGATCCGGAAAATTCATCGCGTCATCTTTCATGTGACCCACTGTGCGATCTACTTCTTCCATTAAGCTACGTTGCCAATTCAATAAAATTTGACGGAAATGTTCGTACTGAGTTTTGTTCATATAGTCTTCACCCTTTTTGATTTCATAAGGAGTGAAGTCGATTAATTGTGAAACATCGTTAGAGCCATTCGCACGTGCGCCGGTTTTGCGCTTAACGGAACTAGTAGCAGATGGTTTCTTTTCAACAGTTTTGGTGGTCGCGATAGTGTCTTTGCTCACGCTAGGTTTCTTTTGGGTTGCAATGGGAGTGGGCGCTATTTTAATAGGCGCGACTTTTTGTGCCACCGGCTTAGCGACGGGTTTTGCCGTTTTCGCAGTGGGCTTGGCTGTAATTTTAGCGGGCGTTTTTTTGCTCACAGGTTTGGCGGCCGCTTTAGGCGCTGCCACTTTTTTAGTAACCGCAGTTTTTTTCACGGGGGTCGTTTTGGCGGTGGTTTTTTTCACCGGTTTCTTTTTGGCTGCCATGTCCTAACCCTGTCCAGATTTGCAAAAAAGGGTGGCTATTAGAGCGCAATCATCGGTTGGGTTCAATAGCCTAGTGGTCTTGGCGCGGTCGTTTCGCATAATTAACTAGTGTGCTATGCGTGGGCTAGACGCGGTCTTGTATTTAATCGCTGTTTTTTTCCAC
This sequence comes from Gammaproteobacteria bacterium, assembly GCA_013817245.1. Lineage (NCBI taxonomy): Bacteria > Pseudomonadati > Pseudomonadota > Gammaproteobacteria > Gammaproteobacteria bacterium. The sequence continues at coordinate 6,593 of JACDDA010000006.1, read as the reverse complement.
ACGCACTTGCAGTTCACCACGGGCTAAACGAATGCGCAGCTGTTGTTGTGCATGCGTTTGTTGTGCGTCTTGCACCGTACGATTTTGTAACGGATCCGTCACAATCGCATAACCTCGTTCCAGTGTTTTTAAAGGACTGATGCTGTTTAAACTGCGATTTAACAAAGCGAGTTGTTGCTGTTGCTGCTGTAAATAGTGACGTATGCGAAATTGTAAACGTTCATAACTGTTAGCGAGTCGCAAGCGATGTTGTTGTAAACGGTTGGCGGGCGCTTGTTGTTGCAGGCGATTGTGTAAATGCTGTACCTGCAGCTGTGCGCGTTGCATGATTTGCAGGCGTACCCGTTGGAGTCGTTGCTGTAGATCATCCATGCGTTGTTGATGTCGAGCTAAGCGTTGTTCGGGATGTTGCACGCCTAAACGACGTTGCAAATACTGCAATTCCCGTTGCTGATCATATAGTTGCGTATCTAAGGCCTCGGCTAAGCGTAAACGCAGATTGCGTAAATCCCGTAACCATACCGCGCTATTCGGGCTCACCAATTCAGCAGCAGCTGAGGGCGTGGCAGCGCGTAAATCCGCCACAAAATCCGCAATCGTAAAATCGGTTTCATGCCCCACGCCACTTACCACCGGAATCGGGCAGGCGGCGAGGGTGCGGGCGACTACTTCGGTGTTAAACGCCTGCAAGTCTTCTAATGAGCCACCGCCGCGGACTAATAATAAAACCTCGCATTCATCGCGAGAGGCGGCAATAGTTAAGGCGCGGGCGATACTGCCTGGCGCTTCTGCGCCTTGCACAACCACCGGATAGATGATGACTTCCAGCAACGGACAGCGGCGTTTTAAGACGCTTAATACGTCACGAATGGCCGCGCCGGTGGGCGAGGTGATAACTCCCACGCAACGCGGGCTAACGGGAATTTCCAGTTTGTTATCGGGGTTGAATAAACCTTCGGTCGCCAGTTGTTGTTTTAAGCGTTCAAAGGCGTGTTGCAAATCGCCTTCGCCAGCGGTTTCCATGTGTTCGGCCACCAGCTGATATTCCCCGCGCGGTTCATACAAACCTACGCGCGCCCGAATTCGCACGCGTTGGCCATTTTCCGGCACATGGCGGCAATACATATTGCGGTTGCGAAACATCGCCGCTTTGACCTGCGCGTCGGCGTCTTTTAGCGAAAAATACCAATGACCGGAGCCAGGCCGCGCCAAATTGGAAATTTCACCTTCCACCCACACCAGCGGCAAAGCCTGGGTCAACAGCTGATTCACCGCTTGATTTAGCTCGGAAACGCTATAAACGGTGTCGCGTGGGGCGTTGCCAAATGTGTTGGAGGATATTTCGTTCATGAGAGTGTGGTTTTCCAGCTGTGACCGCGTCAGGATAAATTCGCAGGCGCTAGTATATGCGCTGGCCAAGTCACTAGGCCAACCGATATAATCGCGCGCTTACTTTCCGCGCCATCACCCACTGAGGCTGATCAATATGACGCAAGGCTTGGAAGAAGCACTCACGTTCGATGACGTATTATTACAACCCGCGCGTTCCGATGTGTTACCTAAAGAAGTCGACTTACGCTGTCAATTAACGCGCGATATTCGCCTCAACATTCCTTTGATATCCGCTGCCATGGATACGGTTACTGAAGCACGCTTGGCGATTGCCTTAGCGAGTGAAGGTGGTATTGGGGTTATTCATAAAAACATGTCGGTAGAAAAACAAGCTGCCGAAGTGTTGCGCACTAAAAAATATGAAAGCGGCGTGATCAAAGATCCCATTACTGTGACTCCCGAAACCACCATTCGTGAAGTCTTAGCGATTACTCGCGAGCATGGTATTTCTGGCGTACCGGTGGCGCGTAATGGCCAGCTCGAAGGCATTGTCACTAATCGCGATTTACGTTTTGAATCCAAACTCGATGCACCTGTCAGCAGTGTGATGACTAAAAAAGATCGTTTGATCACGGTGCGTGAAGGCGCACCGCAAACGGAAATCATCGCTTTGTTGCATCAACACCGCATCGAAAAAATTCTCGTAGTCACAGAAGCGTTTGCATTACGCGGCATGATCACCGTTAAAGATATTCAAAAAGCCGAAGATTATCCCAACGCTGCGAAAGATAGTTATGGTCGCTTATTGGTGGGCGCAGCAGTGGGTGTGGGTGTTGGTACTGAAGAACGTGTTGAAGCATTAGTGAATGCGGGTGTTGACGTGATTGTTGTTGATACCGCACATGGTCATTCCACTGGCGTATTAGAACGTGTGCAGTGGGTGAAAAAACATTATCCGAATGTACAAGTGATTGGCGGCAACATCGCCACCGCAGAAGCAGCATTAGATTTAGTGAAGTACGGCGCAGATGCAGTGAAAGTCGGCATTGGTCCCGGTTCTATTTGCACTACCCGTATTGTTGCGGGCGTAGGCGTGCCACAAATTTCTGCCATTCAACATGTTGCGAAAGCGTTAAAAGGCAGCGGCGTACCTTTAATCTCTGATGGCGGCATTCGTTTTTCAGGTGATATTGCCAAAGCGATTGCAGCAGGTGCAAACACCATCATGTTAGGTTCCATGTTTGCGGGCACCGAAGAAGCACCCGGTGAAATTGAATTATTCCAAGGCCGTTCTTATAAATCGTATCGCGGCATGGGTTCTTTAGGTGCAATGCAACAAGGTTCTAGCGATCGTTATTTTCAAGAAGGCCAAACCGAATTAGATAAATTAGTGCCCGAAGGTATTGAAGGCCGCGTCGCGTATAAAGGCCCATTAAAATCAATTGTGCATCAATTACTCGGTGGCTTGCGTTCCAGCATGGGTTATGTGGGTTGTGCAAACATTGAAGAAATGCGTAACAAACCGAAGTTTGTAAAAATCACCTCGGCGGGTATGCGTGAATCACATGTGCACGATGTGGCGATTGTTAAAGAAGCGCCAAACTATCGTGTGGAATCTTAATCACTGCGCTGTTGCTGGATAAAAAAATAAAATGAGTCGTGATATTCATGCCCAGAAAATTCTCATTCTGGATTTCGGTTCGCAATACACCCAGCTTATCGCACGGCGTGTGCGCGAAGTTGGCGTGTATTCAGAAATTTATGCGTTTGATTGCAGCAGCGATGCTATCAAAGCCTTTAAACCTAACGGCATTATTTTATCGGGTGGCCCCGAATCCGTTAATTTAAACGCAGAATTTCGCGCACCAAATATCGTGTTTGAATTAGGCGTGCCCGTGTTAGGTATTTGTTACGGCATGCAAACCATGGCCGCACAATTAGGCGGTCAAGTATCAGCGTCAGGTCAACGCGAATTTGGATATGCCGAAGTAAAAATTAATGAACACTCACGCTTGTTGCACAGCATCGAAGATAAAACGCACGCAGATGGCAGCGCAACCTTAGATGTGTGGATGAGTCACGGTGACAAAGTCACCAAGCTCCCCGAAAATTTTAAAATTATTGCGAGCACCAGCAGCGCACCGATTGCCGGCATGGCCGATGAAGGCCGTGGTTTTTACGGTTTACAATTTCATCCTGAAGTTACGCACACCTTGCAAGGTCAACGCATCATCGAACGCTTCGTGCGCGAAATTTGTTTTTGTTCCGCGCAATGGACCGCCAGTAATATTATTGATGCGAATATCGAAAGCGTGCGCGCACAAGTCGGCAAAGATCCCGTGATACTGGGTTTATCCGGTGGCGTAGATTCATCTGTGGTCGCGGCCTTATTACACAAAGCCATTGGCGACCAACTCACCTGTGTATTTGTTGATAATGGCTTATTGCGTTTAAACGAAGGCGATCAAGTGATGGCCACGTTTGCTAAACACATGGGCATCCGCGTTATTCGCGTCGACGCAGAACAACGTTTCTTAGATGGCTTAAAAGGTGTTAGCGATCCTGAAGCAAAACGCAAAGTCATCGGCACATTGTTTATCAGAATTTTTGAAGAAGAATCGCGCAAAATACAAAATGCCCAGTGGTTAGCACAAGGCACTATTTATCCAGACGTGATCGAATCTGCTGGTTCAAAAACTGGCAAAGCGCACGTCATCAAATCGCATCATAACGTCGGCGGCCTGCCTGCTGATATGAAATTAAAACTCATCGAACCGTTACGCGAATTATTTAAAGACGAAGTACGCAAAGTGGGTTTAGAACTTGGCTTACCTTATGAAATGGTCTATCGCCACCCATTCCCCGGGCCTGGTCTCGGCGTGCGCATCTTGGGCGAAGTAAAAAAAGAATACGCCGATGTATTGCGCAAAGCGGATGATATTTTTATCAGCATCCTGCGCGAAACCGGCTGGTACGAAAAAGTCTCACAAGCCTTCACTGTATTTTTGCCCGTAAAATCAGTCGGCGTCATGGGCGATGGCCGCAAATATGATTACGTCGTCAGTTTACGTGCAGTACAAACTGTAGATTTCATGACAGCACATTGGGCGCATCTGCCGTATGAATTATTAGATGAAGCCTCGCGTCGTATCATCAATGAAGTCGATGGCATTTCACGTGTGGTGTATGACATATCGGGCAAACCACCCGCGACGATTGAGTGGGAGTAAAAGTGGAAAATTGTTTTTATTAATAATTATTGGTTTTGTATGATGAATTAGATTTTGTTTAAGAAAAAAGAGAGGGTGTAATGTTTAAATCCATAAATTTTAGGTTGGTTTTTTAATGTCGTATTCTTTGACTTACAGCTCTCCAAAATATCGTTCTGATATAGATGGTTTAAGGGCAGTCGCGATTCTTTCAGTTGTTGCTTTCCACGCTTTTCCTGATTGGGTTAAGGGCGGTTTTACAGGCGTTGATATTTTTTTTGTTATATCGGGATATCTAATTTCAACAATTATTTTCGAAAATTTAGACAAGGGAATGTTCAGTTTCCTAGAGTTTTATACGCGACGCATCAAGCGTATTTTTCCTTCTCTTATAATGATATTAATTGCAAGTTATGCTATTGGGTGGTTTATATTAATTGCTGAAGAATATAAACAGCTAGGCAAGCATGTTGCTGCTGGCGCGAGTTTTGTTTCTAATGTTGTCTTGTGGAATGAAGCTAATTATTTTGATAACTCTGCTGAAACGAAACCACTATTGCATTTGTGGAGCTTGGCAATTGAAGAGCAGTTTTATATTGTATGGCCCTTGTTGTTGTGGATTGCATGGAAAAGTAAATTTAGCCTTTTAATTACCTCAATAATTTTTGCGTGCCTATCATTTTATCTTAATCTTCAGGGTGTGAATGAGAATAGTATAGCGACTTTTTATTTTCCGCAGACTCGGTTTTGGGAATTGTTATGCGGTAGTTTATTGGCGTGGTTTAATATTTATAAAAAAGTTAGTTTTAGTTCGGTTGAAATGAACGAGCTGTTTTCCTCTATTGCATCTGAGAAAGAAGGGTTCTATAAAAAAATTCTTTCTAATTCATTTTCTTTTCTTGGTGTGTTTTTGCTTTTTTGCGGATTTTTTTTCATCAATAAAAATTTAAATTTTCCTGGCGCTTGGGCTGTTATACCTGTGCTGGGGGCGGTATTTATTATTTTTGCAGGGCCCCAAGCTTGGTTTAATAGTACGGTGTTATCCAATCGATTGATGGTTTGGTTTGGGCTAATAAGTTTCCCCTTGTATTTATGGCATTGGCCATTACTGTCTTTTGTTAGGATTGTGGAGGGGGAGACTCCTAGCCGGGCGCTTCGTATTAGCACGGTAATTTTATCCATAGTTTTGGCTTGGTTGACATATAGGTTTATTGAAATGCCTATGCGTTTAAATAAGAACAATAAAACCAAGATAGTTTTGCTCTTGATGTTAATGATTGTTTTAGGATGTCTTGGTTATTATACATATAATAAAGGAGGCTTGGCTTTTAGGTACGAGCCAAATAAATCCAATATTGTTATGGATGAGCAAGCTATTAAGGTCGAGCGCGCTAAGTATTGGGCAGGAAGCTTGGAAAAGAATTTTGAAGATGCTTCAATTAAAGTTCTAGTTTATGGAGATAGTCAGGGGTTCGATATATATAAATCTATACGAAATGACAATAGGATTGGTGTGAAAATTTATCAAACCGATCCTCGTTGCACGGCTTTTAATGTTGCAAAGAGCGAGCACTCAGAAAGCGCCAAATATTGCAAAAATGCATTTGATAAGCTAATGATTTCGCGGGACTTAAAGAACGCCGATATTCTTGTATACTCGTCATATTGGATGAAGGATTTGGCATCGCTAAACGAGCTTCAAAACTATAGAAAAAATTTAGCAGAAATTAAAGCTGTAAATCCAAATATTAAAATTATTTTTTTCGGCCCTAAGCCTATTTTAGGCTCAGACTGGGTGTCAATTAATGTTATAACGAAAGAATATAAGTCTTTTGTTGGCATGAATTCTTTTCTTGATAATATCAAATTGATAAGGTCTGTTGATGTAAAGCACCTTAAGCTTTTGTCGCAAGATTTAGATGTTATTTATGTTGATGTGAATGAAGTTTTTTGTTTGGATGGCTGTCAGTTTTATGTTGATGGAGATTTTATGTATTTTGATCAAAATCACTGGACCGAACTTGGCGCAAGACTTTTCTGGGAAAAGCTAAA